>CANNEW010000270.1 GCA_947503685.1 Comamonadaceae bacterium
GGTATCACCATAGGCGGCGGAGCTGATGTAATTTTGCTGGACGAGCCCACGGCCGGAATGAGCGCCAGCGAAACCAGCCATTTCGTGGCCCTGATCCGCGAGGCTACCCAGGGCAAGACATTGCTTACCGTGGAGCACGACATGGGCGTTGTTTTTGGTCTTGCCGACAAAATTGCCGTCTTGGTCTATGGCGAAGTCATTGCATTTGACACACCGCAAGCCGTGCGCGCCGACCCCCGCGTGCAAGAGGCTTATCTGGGTTCACCGGTGGCCGATGCCCAGGCCGACGCAGTGTCGCAGGGAGCTTGACGATGTTGCGCGTACAAGGCCTGAACGCTTTTTATGGCAAAAGCCATGTGCTGCACGGCGTGGATTTTCAAGTGGGCGATGGCGAAATTTTGGCGCTGCTGGGGCGTAACGGCTCGGGCCGCTCCACCACCGCCAAAGCCATCATGGGTCTGGTCGATGCCCAGGGATCGGTGCAGTGGAATGGCCAAGAGGTGCTGGGCAAGAAGGCTTACCCAATCGCCCAGGTAGGCCTTGGCGACGTACCCGAGAACCGCGATATCTTTCCGCGTCTGACGGTACACCAGAACCTGATGCTGGGTGAGAAATCAGGCGCTAAAAATCCGCGCTGGAGCTTTGAGGACATGTACACCTTGTTCCCGCGCCTGCGTGAACGGGCGCAGGTGGAGGCGGGCTTGTTGTCCGGCGGTGAGCAGCAGATGTTGACCTTGTGTCGCACCTTAATGGGCGACCCGGACCTGGTCATCATCGACGAGCCCACGGAGGGTCTGGCACCCAAGATCGTGGAATTGGTGGCCGGGTTTTTGCAGGCCTTGCGCGCGCGGGGTTTGTCGGTGCTGCTCATCGAGCAAAAGCTGACGATTGCCATGCAAATTTCCGACAGCTGCTTGGTCATGGGGCATGGCAGCGTGGTGTTTCAGGGCACACCGTCTGCTTTGCAATCCAACGCAGCAGTGCGTAAAGAGTGGTTGGAGGTGTGACCCAGCGTTTGTCCCAGTTGGGACAAAAACCCTCGCCCCATACGCAAAAAGCCCTACAATTTACAAAAAAGAACGACCGTTCTATTTTGCTTCCCCGTCTCCCCGTCTTCCCATTGCCGCATCTCTAGAAGGAAAGCCAGCATGACAGCGCATTACCAGGTTCAGGGCGATATCGCCCTTATCACGCTCGACAACCCGCCGGTCAACGGCCTGGGGCACGCCACCCGGGTCGGCATTGCCGACGGTATGGCTAAGGCACTGGCCGATTCGGCCGTCCAAGCCATCGTCAACACGGGCGCGGGCAAAGCCTTCTCCGGCGGCGCCGACATCCGTGAATTCGGCTCTGCCAAGGCCATGATGGAGCCCAACCTCAATAGCGTCATCCTGTTGCTGGAAAAATCCACTAAGCCGGTCATTGCTGCCATCCATTCGGTGGCCATGGGTGGAGGTCTGGAACTAGCCCTGGGTTGCCATTACCGTATCGCAGCGCCAGGCGCCAGCATCGCCCTGCCGGAAGTCAAGCTAGGCTTGCTCCCCGGTGCCGGTGGCACGCAGCGGCTGCCACGTGTGCTCGGCGTCGAAGCCGGCCTGAACATGGTGGTCTCGGGCGAAGCCATCAAGAGCGAAATGCTGGCGATGCTGCCCGGGCAAAAACTGTTCGACAAGCTGTCCAAGTCGGCCGAAAGCCTGGCCGAAGAGGCCTTGGCATTCGCTCGCTCGGTAGCGGCCACCCGTCCGCTGCCCTTGGTGCGTGACCTGCCTTGTAAGCACCCCTTAGGTGATGCCTATTTCCAGTTCGCCCGCAACATGGTGGGCGCCATGTCGAAAAACTACCCCGCGCCGCTCAAGTGCATCGAGGCGGTGGAAGCCGCGGCGACCAAGAAGTTTGAAGAAGGCATGGCCACCGAGCGCCAGATTTTCATCAACTTGATGATGAGCGCCGAAAGTCGCGCCTTGCGCCATCTTTTCCTGGGCGAGCGTGCAGCCTCCAAGATTCCAGATATCGACGCCAGCGTTCAAGCGCGCGAAATCAACAGCGTTGCCATCATCGGCGCGGGCACCATGGGCGGCGGCATTGCCATGAATTTCATGAACGCCGGTATCAGCGTCAAGATGCTGGAGATGAAGCAGGAAGCGCTGGACAAGGGCGTAGCCACTATTCGCGGCAACTACGAAGCCCAGGTCAAAAAAGGCAAGCTTAAGCAAGACAAATACGAGCAGCGCATGACGCTGTTGTCCACGACCCTGAGTTACGACGAGCTCAGCGGCACCGACATGGCGATTGAGGCCGTGTTCGAAGAAATCGGCGTCAAAGAAAAAGTGTTTAAAGAACTGGACCGCGTGATGAAGCCCGGCGCCATTCTGGCTTCCAACACCTCCACGCTGGACGTCAACCAAATCGCCGCCTTCACCCAGCGCCCGCAAGACGTGGTGGGCCTGCACTTTTTCAGCCCGGCCAACGTAATGAAGTTGTTGGAAGTGGTGCGCGGCGCCGAGACGGCCAAAGACGTGATGGCCACCTCCATGGCGGTAGCTAAAAAGATCCGTAAAACCGCGGTAGTTTCGGGCGTCTGCGACGGCTTTATCGGCAACCGCATGATCGAGCAATACGGCCGCCAGGGCGGCTTTTTGCTCGATGAAGGCTGCACACCGCAGCAAGTGGACAAAGCCATGGAGAAATTCGGCATGGCCATGGGCCCCTTCCGTATGGGCGATCTGGCCGGTAACGACATCGGCTGGGCCATCCGCAAGCGCCGCTCTGTGGAGCGCGCCACCATGAAGTACAGCAAAACCGCCGACCTCCTGTGCGAAAAAGGCCGCTTTGGCCAAAAAACCGGAGCTGGCTGGTACGACTACCAACCCGGCAAGCGCGATGCGATTCCAAATGCCGAAGTCGTCAAGATGATCGAGGACTACCGCGCCGCCAATGGCATCACGCCGCGCAAAATCGGCGACGAGGAAATCGTGCAACGCTTAGTGTTTGCGCTGGTCAATGAAGCAGCCCATATTTTGGAAGAGGGCATTGCCAACAAGGCCAGCGATATCGACATCGCCTATATCTTTGGCTATGGTTTCCCTCCCTACCGCGGTGGGCCCATGTTGTACGCTGACGAAGTAGGCCTGTTCAACGTCGTGCAAGCTATGCACCGTTTTGCCCAAAACCCCTTGGACGATGCCAATTTCTGGAAGCCCGCGCCCCTGTTGGCACGCCTGGCCGCCGAAGGTAAGACATTTAATTAAGGAACCGCCATGACTTCAGCAGTAATTGTTTCCACCGCCCGCACGCCCCTGACCAAAAGCTGGAAAGGTGCTTTCAATATGACCCATGGCGCCACCATGGGAGGCCATGTGGTCGAACACGCGATCAAGCGAGCTGGCATCGACGCCGGTGAGGTCGATGACGTCATCATGGGCTGCGGCACGCCCGAAGGCGCCACCGGTGCCAACATCGCGCGCCAGATTGCGCTGCGCGCTGGCTGCCCGGTCAGCGTCTCGGGTATGACGATTAACCGTTTTTGTTCGTCAGGCCTGCAAACCATTGCTACTGCGGCGCAGCGTATTTTGGCGAACGAAGGTGATATTTACGTAGCCGGTGGCGTGGAGGCCATCTCCTGCACCGCGCAGGAAATGAACAAGCACATGCTGGCCGATCCTTGGCTGCAGAAAAACAAGCCCGAGGTCTATTGGGCCATGTTGCAAACCGCCGAGCAAGTGGCCAAGCGCTATAACATCAGCCGCGAAGCCATGGACCAGTACGGTGCGGCGAGCCAGCAAAAAGCCTCTGCGGCTTT
>CANNEW010000271.1 GCA_947503685.1 Comamonadaceae bacterium
GGGCCGCCAGCGCGGCAAGGTCTATCGCTATCAGGGCGTGCCGGTGTTGGTGACTTACACCCCGCAGGCCTTGCTGCGCCAAGCGGCAGACAAGGCCAAAGCCTGGGCCGATTTGTGCCTTGCGATGGACTTGTTGCAAACGCCGACTTGAAACCGATCCAAGGTGTCCGTATTGCCAGTTAAAGCGCTAAGGCGCTTGCCTTAAGCGCGCCGCTGCAATACCCGTTGCAAATAGGTGCCGGTAAAACTGCCGGGCGTGGCGGCAATGTCCTCCGGCGTACCTGCCGCTACCAAAGTGCCGCCGCCGGAGCCGCCTTCGGGGCCCATGTCGATCACCCAATCCGCGGTCTTGATGACGTCCAGGTTGTGCTCGATCACCACAATCGTGTTGCCCGCATCGCGCAACTGGTGCAACACTTTTAGCAGCAGGGCGATGTCGGCAAAGTGCAGGCCGGTGGTGGGCTCGTCCAGGATATACAGTGTGCGCCCGGTATCGCGCTTGGACAATTCGAGCGCCAGCTTCACCCGCTGCGCTTCCCCTCCCGAAAGCGTGGTGGCCGATTGGCCTAGGCGGATATAGCTCAGGCCCACGTCCATCAGGGTTTGCAGTTTGCGCGCCAGCGTGGGCACGGCCTGAAAAAAGTCCAGTGCCGCTTCCACCGTCAGCTCCAGGATGTGCGCAATGTTTTTGCCCTTGTACAGCACTTCCAGCGTCTCGCGGTTGTAGCGCTGCCCCGCGCAAACATCGCAGGGCACGTACACATCGGGCAGGAAATGCATTTCTACTTTCACCATGCCATCGCCCTGGCAGGCTTCGCAGCGCCCGCCGCCGCTGCCGGCGGGTACGTTAAAACTAAAGCGGCCCGCGCCGTAGCCACGCTCGCGCGCCAAAGGCACTTCGGCCATCAGCTCGCGGATAGGCGTGAACAAGCCGGTGTAGGTGGCCGGGTTGCTGCGCGGCGTGCGGCCTATGGGCGACTGGTCCACGTTAATCACTTTATCGAAATACTCGATGCCTTCGATGCTGTCGTGCGGCGCCGGTTCTTCGTGCGCGCGGTGTATGGTGCGCGCGGCAGCCGCGTATAAGGTGTCATTCACCAGCGTGGATTTGCCAGAGCCCGATACGCCGGTCACGCAGGTTAAGAGCCCCACCGGAAAGGCCACGCTCACGTTTTGCAAATTATTGCCGCGCGCTCCCAGCACGCGCAGCGATTGCCACTCCCCTAGCGTGGCGCGGTGGCGCGCCTCGCGCTCGGCACGCCGCTCGGCCGCTGGGCTGGGGTCAAAGCGCGAAGGGTGTTTGGCCTGGTAAACGGCGCCTTCCACTGTGGGCAACCAAGCGCGCCGCTGCGCGGGAATGGCAATTTGCAGCGCGCCCGACAGGTATTTGCCGGTCAGCGAGTTGGGGTTGTCGCGCACCTGCGCAAAGCTGCCTTGCGCCGTCACCTGTCCGCCGTGCAAACCGGCGCCTGGGCCCATGTCGATCACATAGTCGGCGGCGCGCATCATGTCTTCGTCGTGCTCCACCACCAGCACGCTGTTGCCGATGTCGCGCAAATGCCGCAAGGTGCTGATCAGGCGGTCGTTATCGCGCTGGTGCAGGCCGATGCTGGGTTCGTCCAGCACATACATCACGCCGGTCAGGCCCGAGCCGATCTGACTGGCCAGGCGTATGCGTTGTGACTCGCCGCCGCTCAGCGTTTCGGCGCTGCGCGAGAGGCTTAGGTAACTTAAGCCCACATCATTTAAAAACTTCAGCCGCAGCCCGATTTCACGCACCACTTTGGCCGCAATCTCGCCCTTGGAGCCGCGCAGTTGCAGACTTTCAAAATAGCTTTGGGCCTCCAGCAAAGTACTTTGGCTGATTTCAAAAATCGCCCGCGCCTGGCTACCTTCGCCCACCTTCACATTACGTGCCTCGGCGCGCAAGCGCGTGCCCTTGCATTCGCTGCACGGATGCGTGCTGCGCAAGCGCGCCAGGTCTTCACGCACCAGGCTCGATTCAGTCTCGCGGTAACGTCGCTGCAAATTGGGCAGCACGCCTTCAAACGGATGCTTTTTGCTGACCTTGCGGCCCTGCGAGTTGCCCGACTCCAGCACATAGCTGAACTTAATCTCCTCCTCGCCCGAGCCGTGCAACACCGCATGTTGCACATGCGCGGGCAGGCTTTCAAAAGGAGCTTCCACATCAAACTTGTAATGTCGCGCCAGGCTCTCCAGCATGGCGAAGTAATAGCCGTTGCGTCGGTCCCAACCTTTGATGGCGCCGCTGGCCAGGCTGAGCGACGGAAAGGCCACCACCCGCGCCACATCGAAAATATCTTGCTGCCCCAGGCCGTCGCAAGCGGTGCAGGCGCCCACCGGCGAGTTGAAGGAAAACAAACGCGGTTCCAGTTCGCTGATGCTGTAGCTGCACTGCGGGCAGGCAAATTTGGCGTTAAAGCGGTGCTCCACCAAGCTGCCGTCGGCGGCGCTGCTGTCCATCTCTAGTGCGATCGCGCGGCCGGCAGCCAAGCGCAGCGCGGCTTCAAAGCTTTCGGCCAGGCGTTGTTGCAACTCGGGGCGCACCTTCAGTCGGTCCACCACCACATCGACATCGTGCTTTTCGTTTTTCTTCAGCGCTGGAATATCTTGCGCTTCATAGACGACGCCATTGATGCGAAAACGCACATAGCCTTGGGCCTGCATGTGCGCAAACACATCTAAAAACTCGCCTTTTTTCTCACGGGCCACCGGGGCCAAAATCATCAGCCGCGTGTCCTGCGGCAGCGCGAGTACCGCATCGACCATTTGGCTGACGGTTTGCGCTTGCAGGGGCTGGCCGTGGTTCGGGCAGTAGGGCGTGCCGGCGCGGGCAAACAGCAGGCGCAGGTAATCGTGGATCTCGGTCACCGTGCCCACGGTGGAGCGCGGGTTGTGGCTGGTGGCTTTTTGCTCGATGGAGATGGCGGGCGACAAGCCTTCAATCATGTCCACATCGGGCTTGTCCATCAGCTGCAAAAACTGCCGCGCGTAGGTGGACAGGCTTTCCACATAACGGCGCTGGCCTTCGGCATAGAGCGTGTCAAAAGCCAGGCTGGATTTGCCGGAGCCGCTCAAGCCCGTAATCACCACCAACTGGTTGCGCGGAATGTCCAGATCGATGTTCTTGAGGTTGTGGGTGCGCGCCCCCCGAATACTGATGCTGGGCTGGCACAGACTGCGGCCCAGATAGGTGCCGGCCTCTTCGCCCAGTTCGGCAGCCAAGTTGATCGGAGTGTGTGGAGTGTTCAAAACGTGCGCGCCCAGCCAAACCGCACATTATCGCCAATGCGCTGGTCTGCGGGCGCCCAGCCCCGGCTTCGCCCTTGGGGGGTGCCCGCTAGCGGCCTAAGCATTTTCCCGCATCGCCAGCGGTTTTCAAAGGCGGGATAATGGCCTACTATCTTGGAGAAAAGCCATGGCATCCGTCAATAAAGTCATCCTCGTCGGCAATTGCGGCCGCGACCCCGAAATCCGTTATTTGCCCTCCGGCCAGGCCGTGGCCAACGTCAGCATCGCCACCAGCAGCCGCCGCAAAGACAAAAACACCGGCGAGTCGATTGAAGACACCCAGTGGCACCGCGTCACTTTTTACGACCGCCTGGCCGAAATCGCCGGGGAATACCTGAAAAAGGGCCGCCCCGCCTACATCGAAGGCCGCTTGAAATACGGCAAATACACCGACCAGGCTGGCGTTGAGAAAAATACCGTGGACATCATCGCCACCGAACTCCAACTGCTCGGTGGCCGCGAAGGCATGGGCGCTCCGTCCGAAGG
>CANNEW010000272.1 GCA_947503685.1 Comamonadaceae bacterium
TGGACGCGAGCCAATATACCAGCGCTGCAGCGTACTTCGACGTTTTGAAAACCCCCGCAAAAAACAGCGCCGGTGGCGATTTAGACCGATTCCATTGGTCGGAAACAAAGGAGGAATATGACCAATACACCAACGGTATATCCGTCGATTACGGTATATCCTGGTCGCGGGTGGCCAATTCGCCGCCGCGCAGTTATGTCGTGTACGACGTGGAACCGCAAAGCCCGGCTGGAAAGGCCGGTGTCCGGCGTGGCGATAAGCTGATGAAGGTAGACGGTATCGACTTCATGAATGGCGCTGATGTGACCGGGCTCAATAACGGCGTATTCCCGAAAGACCAAGGCCCGCACACATTCGAATTGCAACGTGGCACATCCACCCTTCCATTTACGCTGCAGGCTGGCCAATATGCCACTACACCCGTGAGAGACGCCAAGGTGATTAACGACAACGGAACCAAGGTCGCCTATCTGTATTTCGACAGCTTTATCGCTAAATCTGAGGATGCGCTAATCACTGCCTTCAATGACTTCAAAACACAGGATGCCAAGGAACTGATCATTGACATGCGCTACAACGGCGGCGGCCTGTTGTTCATCTCCAGTCAACTCGCCTACATGATTGCTGGGGACAGCGCGAGCAGCGGCAAGACCTTCTATAAATTTGTTTACAACGACAAACGAAGTGGCGAAAACCAAGCCTTTGACTTTATTCCCTACGCACTTACCACCTCCTATAGATACGATTACAGCCGCCCCTTGCCCAGCCTTAACCTCAAGCGCGTGACGCTGCTGGTGGACTACCGCACTGCATCTGCCAGCGAGGCGGTGATTAACAGCTTGAGGGGTATTGACGTAAGCGTGAATTTGATCGGCTCTACCACCTATGGCAAGCCCTATGGTTTTACCCCGCAATACAATTGCGGACGCTACTATTACGCGGTCGAGTTCAAAGGTGAAAATCACAAAGGATTTTCGGCTTTTGACACTGGTTTTGCACCCAACTGCTCGGTCAGGGACGATTTGAATTTTCAACTCGGAGACCTTGCAGAGCCCCGACTGGCAGAGGCGCTGCAATACATGAAAAGCGGCATCTGCACGACGGTCCCAGTGGCCAGTATTAAAGCCATGGGTTCACCGGAGCAACTGCCTTATGTGGTAGATCCCAAGCGCGTACGCGCCATGATGATCCCCGCCAAGGTATATCGGTGAGTACGCGGCGCAAGCCCCTCAGCCTGTCGCTGATCGCAGCAGTACTTCTTGCGGCGTGCCAATCAAGCGCCTTGTCACAGGGCCAGGTGGCCCGCTTGCGAACGACCGATGACGCAGTTCAGCAGGACATTACGCAAGCGCTCAAGGAAATGACAGGTACTTCGCAACTATGGATTGATGCACGGCAGCTGACCGAATCATCCATCTTGACGCTAGAACGTGTGCGCAGCAAAGACCCCAATGGGGTCATCATGCAGGGCGCAGATCGTGAGTTGCCGGAAAAATTTCAGCTGCGCTGGGCAAGCGGTCAATGCGTGATCGTGCAGCTCAAGACGGGCAAGAGCCGGGTGCTCAAGCAGGCTGATTGCCAGCCAGTGCCCTCCTAAATTTTCACCGTCAGATAGCTAATTCAGCGCGTCCATCGGGCAGCGCTTTTTGCTATACCCGGACTTTGCCAGTCACCACTTGAATTTGCGCTTGTATCTGGTCCATTTGATGCTTGGCCTGTTGGCCTCTTGCGCCTCGAGCCAACCCACGCCATCAAACCTAAACCGCCTGCCCCAAACCCCGTCGCAGCACGCAGCCGTTAATGCGCCAAAGCCCATCGGCCTGGCGCATCAGGGTGTACAGCGCCGTCCAGTCTATCCCCTGCGCATCACGCATTTCCACCGTCTGCCAGACCTCGCTGTCCTGCACAAACGGCACATGAAAACTCAGACCCACCGGGCGGTACACCACCGGGTAGGCAATGCGCACCATGTCCATGAAATTGCGGGCGGTGATAAACATTTCCTGAATTTTCGGGCTGGCTAATGAAAAAGCCTGTTCGGCTTCGTCGTCGGCAAACGCGGCCAACTGCTTTTCTATGACCAGCCGCACAGCAGCCCTATCGCCAGGCTCCAGGGGCTCTGCGGCAAAGGCGTTCAGCGCGGCAAGGCTGACAGCAAACCAAACGCAAAAAAGGGCGGAGCGACGTGTAAAAAGCATGCGGAACCTCTTGCGCCGTGTGGAAACTCAGTACACATAGGATAGCGCCACACTGACTTGTTGCGTCTTGTTCTTTGAAAAATCCTGGGTATTGCGCTCGCCCAGCAGGGAACGGGAGTCCCACAAATAGGCCTTAAGGCTCAGCTTCCAGTCTTTGGCTACCTAGGTGCTGGGCTGCATCGCTGCTGACGAGCGGAGATTATTGCCTTTTAAAAAATAGTTATCGCAACAAGTCTGTCCTTGCAGGCTACGCGCTGTGACTTGAGGGGCAGCCGTAGGCGGCCTGCACGTTTTACAGCGCTAGGCTGACCTCGCCAGTGCAAGCTTGTGCGTCAAAGCTGCGTTCGATAAAGCGTGCGCTGTTGCGCCGCAGCATGACCAGGCTGCTGGCGCGGGTGCCGTAGTCGCTGCTGCGGATAAAGGCAGAAGAAAGCACCCGCTCGCGCGCTAGAGGGATGCCGGTGTCGGGCAGTTGCGCATCGGGCGCGGGTTCGTTCTGGGCGAGCAAGGCAAACAAGGCCTCATTGCCGGGCGCTTGCGGCGTGGGCTGTTGCGTGACCCAGTCTTGCAAACCACTTTTGAGTGCCAGCAGCTTCGGCCAGGGGGTGTCAAAACCGGCATTGGAAACGGCGGCAATACCGGACCGCAATACGACCGTGCGCGCAGCCTGGCTTTCAAAGCCGAGCAAGGTGTGGCCGTCGTATACCAGCAGATTGAAAGGGTTGTAGCGCGCAGCGCTTGCGCTGATGCGCTCCAGGTAATGCGATGCGCTGCTTTGCCCGCTCAAAAAATCACTGACCAATGCGCCGCGCGAGGGCGCGTCTGCGCGTTGTTGGCGCATGTCCCGCACATTGGTCAGCGCCGCCATGCGGCCACCGGGTGCTAGGCCCAGCCAGGTGCCACCGGCTTGCAGGTCTTTGCCAGCGCGAATAGGCGCACCCTCCCAATGGTGCAGGGGACGCGTGGACCGCGCGTAGTACTCGTCGCGGTTGGCGATGAGTAAGAGCGGCTGTTCCGTGTCGGGCTGCCAGTTCCAAGCGATGAGGCACATAGTGGTTGCGCGATGCGCAGGTTGCTGTTGCTGTTGCTGCGCAGTCTAAGCTTTTGCTTTTCGCTTCTACTCTGCATCCGCTGCGCCCATTTTTTAGGTCCAACGCGAGCGCATAGGCAAGCGAGATAGGCAGTGCGGAAAATGCATGTCGCCAAGGTGCAGGCCTGATCATTTGCAAATGCGATAGACGCGCCTCTGTGGGGCATCGCAGATAGTTTTTTTGCAAATGCAGCATCGGCATACGAGGGCGTTTTTTGTGCTTCAAATAGTTTGAAAAAAAATTTAAAAACAACTTACAAAAGTGTGTAAGTCATGTAAAAATCGCGCATACTATTAGCACCTAGATAATTAGGTCACCAAAAACAAGTATGTTGGAAACACAGTTGCAGGCCTTGCCCGATTGCACACCTTCAGACATTGCGATGCACCGCAACGGGTCTGTACCCTCCAAATTTCGCCGCAACCGTGGCATTGCAACTGTCGGACACACCCGTGCTGTTTGACCATTGCGCAGAGTGCAGGCAATGCCGCCACATCGACCCCGGCT
>CANNEW010000273.1 GCA_947503685.1 Comamonadaceae bacterium
CATGGGTGTCGATTCGGGCATGCCGGCAGATGCCGAATTACTGGCCTGGTTGTGCAAGCAAATTGACCCCGGCGTCACCTGGCAAAGCACGCTGATTGGCCGCCAGGAAATCTGGCCGGTGCACCAGGCCACGGCAGATTTGGGCGGCATGCTGCGCACCGGCCTGGAAGACACGTTTTACCTGCCCGACGGGTCGCGCGCCAGCGGCAACGGCGCGCTGATAGAAGCCCTGGCCCGCTGCGCCCGCAATGCCGGCCGCGATATCGCCTCCCCCGCCGAAGCCCGCGTCCGCTTAGGGCTGCGCGCGGCTGCTTAAACCTCTTTGTATTTTTGCCCACGGAGACACCATGCAATTTACCCACGAACACCGCGAAATCCAAAAAACCCTCAAGCGCCTAATTGACGAAGACATCAACCCCCATGTGGACGAATGGGAAGAAGCCGGAATTTTTCCGGCGCATGAGGTGTTTAAAAAGCTGGGCAATTTAGGCCTTTTGGGCCTGACCAAGCCCGAGGCTTACGGCGGCGCGGGACTGGACTACAGCTACAGCCTGGCGATGGCCGAAACCCTGGGCCATATTCACTGCGGTGGCGTGCCCATGGCCATCGGCGTGCAAACCGATATGTGTAGCCCGGCGTTGGCGCGCTTTGGCAGCCCCGAACTCTGCGCCGAGTTCTTAGTGCCAGCCATTGCGGGCGATATGGTGGGATGCATCGGCGTGTCCGAGCCGGGGGCGGGTAGCGATGTATCCGCCATCAAAAGCCATGCGCGCAAAGACGGCGACGACTACATCATCAGCGGCCAAAAAATGTGGATTACCAACAGCCTGCAAGCCGATTGGATGTGCATGCTGGTCAACACCGGCGAAGGTCCGGCGCACAAAAATAAAAGCCTGGTGATGGTGCCCATGCGCGAGGGGCGTGGCGGCAAGCTGACACCAGGCATCGAAGTAGCGAAAAAAATTCGCAAGATCGGCATGAACAGCAGCGACACCGGCCTGATTTATTTTGACGAAGTGCGCGTACCCCAGCGTAACCGCATCGGTGGCGAAGGCCAGGGCTTCATCTACCAAATGCAGCAGTTCCAGGAAGAACGCCTGTGGGCAGCGGCCAGCACCATGCAAGGCCTGAACAACTGCATTGAAGACACCATTGCCTATGCGCAAGAGCGCAAACTCTTTGGCGCCACGCTGGCTGATCAGCAATGGGTGCAGTTCAAGCTGGCTGAAATGAAAACCGATGTGGAGGCCCTGCGCGCGCTGACCTACCGCGCCTGCGAGTTGTATGTCCAAGGCCAGGACGTGACCGAGCTGGCTAGCATGGCCAAGCTGATGGGCGGACGCTTAAACCGCAGCGTGGTGGACGGCTGCCTGCAGTTCTGGGGCGGCATGGGCTATTCCTATGAAACCCGCATCTCCCGCGCCTACCGCGATGGCCGGCTGGGCTCCATCGGTGGCGGGGCGGATGAAGTGATGCTGGGTATCCTGTCCAAAATTATGGGCATTGCCAAGCGGCCACCCAAGCAATGATTTTTTTGAAGACGCTGCTAAAACAAAGCGCTGCGTATGTGGCGCTGTGCTGTGGCCTGAGCGGCGCAGCCTATGCGACGCAGTGGAAGCTGATTACCACCAGCAGCGACCACACGAAAATCACCCACTGGTATGTGGACCCGAGCAGCATCGTGATTGAATCCAATTTGCTTCAAGCGCGCTTGCGCACTGCCTGGTCCACCACGCAATACGGGCCTGATAACACGAGCTACCAGTCCACCACCTACCTGAACTTCATCGACTGCGAGCGCCGCACTATTGCGTTTACCGGCAATACGTATTTCAGCGATAAGGAGTCCACCAGCGCGCCGGTGTACCAAGAAGACGCGCAGCCGGTGGGCACCCTGCGCTTTAGCGCGGTACGGCCTGGGACGCCGGGCGAGATACGCATCAACTATCTTTGCCAGTCGCACGGCACCTCGTCGAACAAGGTGATTTAGGCTCCCAATACGCGTCGAACGCCGCGTCGCTCAGGCTGCAGTAACCGGGGCGCAAGAAGCGCGCCGGTGGCGCACAATGCGCCCTCTAAACCCAAGGCCGCCATGTACGCCCTATTCTTTGAAGTCCGCCCCAAACCAGGGCACTTGCCGCATTACTTCGAGCATGTGGACCGACTGCGCCCTGCCCTGGCCAGGCACCAGGGACTCTTGTTTTTAGACCGCTACCGCTCGCTAAGCGACGAGGCGGTACTGCTTTCGCACCAACACTGGCTTGACGAGGCTGCCATCCTGGCCTGGCGACGCGACAGTCTGCACCTGCAATCGCAGCAGGCCGGGCGCTACCAACACTTTGCCGACTACCGCATCCGCGTGGCTAGCCTGGTGTGCCAATGGGTCGCGGGTCAATTCAGTGACGCAGCGCAAGACAAGCAAGAGACACCCGACGAAGGCCGCTTTGTCATCGCAGCCTACATCCAGGCAAACGACGGACAAGCGCCTGGCAACGCCGGTTTTGAAAGTGTGAACCACCAAGGCGCTTTCATCAGCCTAGAGAAAGCTAGCAGCCGCAGCCTAGCGCAAGCCAGCGTACGCGCCTGGAGCGATGTGCCGGGTCTGCAAAGCGCCCGAGCATTTCGCGTGGTGCGCGATTACGGCATGCTGGAGCGTAAAGAGGCACCGCGCCCTGGGTAAGCCACTGACGCAGGCGCAGCGTCAGCTTGAGATCAAAGATGCACAGGTGAATCACCCTCAACCCAGCGGGTTGGACTTAGCTGCTACAAGCCAGGCTATGAATTTACTTTATGCTGTCCGTGCACGCCAAGCTTAATGGCAGGGTCTCTGCCTAGGGCGTTCTGGAGACTGCGCAATGCAATTCAAACTCAACGGCAAGTCCGTGGACCTAGACGTGGAAACCGATATGCCCTTGCTGTGGGCGATCCGCAATGAAGTGGGTCTGACCGGCACCAAATACGGCTGCGGCGTGGCGCAATGCGGCGCCTGTACCGTGCTGCTCGATGGCGAGCCGGTGCGCGCGTGCAGCATCCCCGTAGCGGTAGTCAGCGGGCGCAAAGTCACCACCATCGAGGGCCTGGGCGGCAAGTCCGCGCTGCAAAAAGCCTGGATTGAAAAACAGGTGCCGCAATGCGGCTACTGCCAGTCCGGCATGCTGATGGCGGCCACTGCCCTGCTGGCCCGCAAACCTCGCCCCACGGATGCGGACATCGACGCGGCGATTACCAATTTGTGCCGCTGCGGTACTTACCCGCGCATCAAATCGGCCATTAAAGCCGCAGCCAAAATCTGAGCGGAGGTGAACATGACCATCCAAACCTCTTTCGCTAAAGCTAAGCCGCTTCAGAGCGAGCCGGTCAAGGCATCGCGCCGTGGCTTTTTAAAGCAGACCGGTTCGGGCGCCGTAGCGGCCTGGGCCGGTGGCCTCAGTCTGGGTTTTTACCTGCCCCCCGCCGTAGCGGACAAGCTGGCGACCGACGGGCCGCAAGCGGGCGCAGCCGACATCAATGCCTGGATACGCATTAGCCCCGACAACCGCGTGTTCTGCCAGGTATCGCGCTCCGAGATGGGCCAAGGCACCAGCACCAGCTTGCCCATGATGCTGGCCGAAGAGCTGGAATGCCGCTGGGACGATGTGCGTATGGAGTTCGCCTCGGTCAATGAACATATAGCCCGCAATAAGGTGTATGTCACCTTTAGCACCGGAGGTAGCCGGGGTACGAGCGGCTCGCAGCTGGTGATGCGCAGGGCGGGTGCCACTGCGCGCGAGATGCTCAAACTGGCAGC
>CANNEW010000274.1 GCA_947503685.1 Comamonadaceae bacterium
CCGGCGGCTGGCTGCATGTCCTGCAGGCTGAGAGAACCTTCATTCATTGGCGTACTCCACAATTAATTTTTTCATAGTATATTGATTTTTAATATATCTTTCAATATACTATATGAACTTTAATTGAGGAGCTTACTGCCATGTCCACTGATGCGTTTAAACCCCAGGTACACGGAATTTTTGACAAAACCACTTGGACGGTTACTTATGTCGTCCACCAGGGCCCGGGCACAGCTTGCGCCATCATCGACTCGGTGCTGGACTACGATCCGCACTCCGGCCGCACTGGGCATACCTCGGCGGACAAAGTGATTGCCTATGTGCGTGAAAAACAATTGCAGACCGCCTGGATCCTCGAAACCCATGCGCATGCGGACCACCTCAGCGCCGCGCCCTACCTAAAAGCCCAACTCGGCGGCAAGATGGCGATCGGCGAGCGCATCACCGCCGTGCAAAAAGTTTTCAAAGGCATCTTCAACCTAGAGCCGGCTTTTGCCTGCAACGGTTCGCAGTTCGACCATTTGTTTGCCGACGGCGAAGCGATTGCGCTAGGCGATATGCAGGGCCACACCATGCTGGTGCCCGGCCACACCCCGGCCTGTGTAGCCTACCGTTTTGGCGATGCGGTGTTTGTCGGCGACACCATGTTCATGCCCGACGTGGGCAGTGCGCGCTGCGATTTCCCTGGCGGCAACGCGCAGTATCTGTACGCCTCGATACAAAAAATCCTGAGCCTCCCGCCGCAAACCCGTTTGTTCATGTGCCACGACTATCCGCCAGCGGGGCGGGAAGTGGCGTTTGAAACCACGGTGGCCGAGCAACGCAAAAAAAACATCCACAGCCACGAAGGCATTAGCGAAGACCAGTTCGTACAAATGCGCACTACGCGCGATGCCACTTTAGACATGCCTGTGCTCATCTTGCCAGCCGTGCAAATCAACATCCGCGCCGGTCAATTGCCGCCGGCCGAGGCCAATGGCGTGGCCTACCTCAAGATTCCCTTGAACGCTTTGTGAAGGCCATGGCGCACCAAAGCATCAACTTCGCAACAAAAAATTGCAAAAAATAACAAAACAATAATTGCCAAATAAAAATAGATTCCTAGAATCAAAGCTATCCCAAAGCAGGTTCCCTAGCCTGCTTTTTAGCCCACCCCTCCGGTGGGCTTTTTTTTGCCTGTTGCGCCATGCAAGCACAGGCGCGGGGCTACCCGTATCATCAGCGTCTGCTTGATAACCCCGAGCCCCATGATCCGCATCACTGAAATCAAACTCCCTTTGGCCGCATTGCCGGTGCATGCGCCCCGCGCCGCCGACTCGCCCAGCGAAAGCGCGCAAGACCGCATGCCTGCGTCCCATCCCTTTGAGGCGCTGCGCCAGGCGGCGGCGCAGACCTTGGGAATTGCGCCTCCGGAAATTTTGGATTTACAGGTCTTTAAACGCAGTTTTGATGCCCGCAAAGCCGACATCCTGGCCGTCTTTATTGTGGATGTGCAATTGGTCCCGGCAAGTGAAGTGCGCTTATTGGCCCAGCATGCAAATCATGCGCATATCGCGGCCACCCCGGATATGGCTTACCAGGCCCCGGCCATGGCGCCTGTCCATGTGCAAACTCGTCCTGTGGTCGTGGGTTTTGGGCCCTGCGGTATGTTTGCCGCTTTGTTATTGGCGCAAATGGGATTCAAGCCTCTGGTGCTGGAGCGTGGCCCTATGGTGCGCCAGCGCACCAAAGACACCTGGGACTTATGGCGCAAAAACACCTTGCATGTGCAGAGCAATGTGCAGTTTGGCGAAGGCGGCGCCGGCACGTTTTCGGATGGCAAGTTGTGGAGTCAGATCCGTGACCCGCGCTACCTGGGCCGCAAAGTGATGACCGAGTTAGTGCAGGCCGGTGCACCACCTGAAATTTTGTACGAAGCGCATCCACATATCGGTACCTTCAAACTGGTCAAGGTGGTGGAAAACCTGCGCGAGCGCATCGAAACGCTGGGCGGTGAGGTGCGCTTCGGACAGCAGGTGGTGGATCTGCAATTGCAAAGCGCGTCACAGGCCCCGGACGGTATGCACAGATTGGACGCTTTGCAAGTCTGTGATGTGGCCTCGGGGCGGGTGTATGACATTGCAGCCAGCCATGTGGTGATGGCCTTGGGCCACAGCGCACGCGACACATTTGCGATGTTGTATGACCGTGGCGTGGCGATGCAGGCCAAGGCATTTTCGGTTGGCTTTCGTATTGAACATCCGCAAGGTGTCATTGACCGCGCGCGCTGGGGTCGTCATGCCGGCCACCCTTTGCTGGGTGCTGCCGATTACAAGCTGGTACACCACGCCAGCAATGGGCGTAGCGTGTACAGCTTTTGCATGTGTCCTGGCGGCACCGTGGTCGCCGCTACCAGCGAAGTAGGCCGTGTGGTGACCAATGGCATGAGCCAGTATTCGCGCAACGAACGCAATGCCAATGCCGGTATCGTGGTCGGTATCGAACCTGCCGACTATCCGCAAGATACGGCCAGCTTTACCGCCGCCTTTGGCGACGTCGATGGCACACGCTATGCCGCGCAAGCGCAGGCCATGCGCGATGCCAAACCCGCATCCATGCCAATCCTTGCTAGCGCCTATTCAGAGGCTGCGCATGCCCATGTGCATCCCTTAGCAGGCATGGTCTTGCAGCGCAGTTTGGAATCGGCGGCGTATCAGTTGGGGGGTGCCAATTACCAAGCGCCGGGCCAGCGTGTGGGTGACTTTTTAGCGGGCAAGGCATCCAATGGCTGGGGCACGGTGACGCCCTCGTACCGTCCTGGCGTCACACCGGTGGACCTTGCCCCGAGCTTGCCCGACTATGCGATTGCCGCCATTCGCGAGGCGCTACCGGTGTTCGGGCGCAAGATCAAAGGCTTTGATATGGAAGACGCCTTGCTGACCGGCGTGGAAACACGCACTTCCAGCCCCTTGAAAATGCCGCGCCGCGATGACTTGCAAAGCAGCAATGTGGGCGGCCTGTATCCAGCGGGTGAAGGTGCCAGTTATGCCGGTGGCATTTTGTCGGCCGCTGTTGATGGCATCCGCGTGGCCGAGGCCTTGGCCTTGGACCTGCTTAAAGCGCCGGGCGCTTAAACAATGCCAGCAAGGTGCCGGCCAGCACAAACAAGCTGCCAAAGGTGCGATTCATGGCCCGTATATGCGATGGCTTGCGTAGAGCAGCAAAGAGGCGCGCAGCCATGGCGGTGTAGGCCGCCATCACCACCAAATCGGCAAAAGACAACGTTGCGCCAATCAGTAGGTACTGGGGTAGCAGCGCCTGATCCAGCAACAAAAACTGTGGCACCACAGCCAGCATAAACACAGTGCCTTTGGGATTGACCGCGTTGATCATCCAGCCGCGCAGCACCATATCGCGCCTGCGCATAAAGGGGGCATCTGCATATTGCGCCACCAGCGGGCCCGGCCTTGCGCGCCACTGTGCAATACCCAGCCACACCATATAGACCACACCGGCCCATTTGACGATCAAAAACGCAGTGTTGGAGGCCGCTACCACGGCGCCCAGCCCCACCGATACCACCAGCAATTGCGTCCAGATGCCCATGACCAATCCAAAAACTGTGAAGTAGCCGCGCTTGAAACCATGGTTGAGTCCAGCGCTCATCGCTGCAACAGCGCCCGGCCCCGGCGAAATACTGATGGCCCAAGCCGCGATAAAAAACGTCAGCCAGTGCGATACATCCATCTTCACGGCATCCCAA
>CANNEW010000275.1 GCA_947503685.1 Comamonadaceae bacterium
GCAATACCGAACTGAGTGTCGCAGTTTCGCTCTTCCGCCAGGAACAATCGGCGCATTTTCTGTTGCGCATGCGTCCGAAAAGCCATTTGGCGGACTCCTCGGTGAGCGCCAATGCCAAGCAAGTGCTCACCGACGTCATGGAGAGTGCGCCTGACGCCTTTGTGGTTACCGATCTGAGCGGCAATGTGCTGACAGCGAACCGCGCATTTTTGCAATTGGCCCAGGTCAGCAATGAAGCCCTGGTACGTGGTGAATCCCTGGAGCGCTGGCTGGGGCGCGCAGGCGTGGATTTGAGTGTGCTGATATCCAATTTGCGACAGCGCGATGTGGTGCGTTTATTTGCCACCCGCATGCGCGGCGACTACGGCTCCAACACGGATGTCGAAATCTCGGCGGTGGCTGTCACTACGGGTGAGCAACGGTGCTTGGGCTTTACCATCCGCGACGTCGGTTTGCGCCTGAACAACGAAGCCAAATCCAGCCGCGATTTGCCTCGCTCGACCGGGCAAATGACCGAGTTGGTGGGCCGCGTCCCGCTCAAAGATATCGTGCGCGAGACCACCGACCTGATTGAGCAGCTGTGTATCGAAGCGGCCCTAGAACTGACCGGCGATAACCGAGCGTCAGCGGCTGAAATGCTGGGTCTGTCGCGCCAGAGCCTGTATGTCAAGTTGCGCCGCTTTGGCATGGGCGACCCTGGGGCGGAGAGCGACAGCTAACGCGCTTTGCGCCGCCCGCGTCGCCCGAGCCGCGCGGGCACTAAGTGGAAACCATAGGAAGTGTAAATTTATCTTGACACCAGCAAGTGTCACAGGTAAAACCTTCGGGCATGGCATTGCCCCAAATTTCTGCTGTCACCGAGCTATTTAAGCCCATCACCTGGTTTCCACCCATGTGGGCCTTTGCCTGTGGCGTGGTGGCTTCGGGCGTTCCGATGGAAGGCAAATGGCTGCTGGCCCTCATTGGCGTGGCGCTGGCAGGTCCCTTTGTCTGTGCCACCAGCCAGGCGGTGAACGACTGGTTTGACCGCCATGTGGACGCCCTCAATGAGCCGCAGCGCCCTATCCCTTCAGGCCGGATGCCGGGACGCTGGGGTTTGTATATCGCCATTATTTGGACACTGGTGTCCCTGGCAGTAGCCAGCCTATTGGGGCCTTGGGGCTTTGGTGCTGCAGTCGTGGGCCTGCTGCTGGCCTGGGCCTATAGCGCACCGCCGCTGCGGCTCAAAGAAAACGGTTGGTGGGGCAATGCCGCCTGCGGCATCAGCTATGAAGGCATTGCCTGGACCACCGGCGCCGCCGTGATGGCCGGTGGCCAAATGCCCGATACGCGATCCCTTTGGCTGGCCTTGCTCTACAGCATAGGCACCCACGGCATCATGACGCTCAATGATTTCAAGGCGGTGGCAGGAGACCGGGCCATGGGCGTGCGCTCGCTGCCGGTGCAACTGGGCGAGCAGCGCGCAGCCAACGTAGCCTGCTGGTTCATGGCCTTGCCGCAAATTGTGGTCATCCTCTTGCTGTTCGCCTGGGGCCAGCCCGGGCGCGGTCTGGTGGTGGCGGTGCTGCTGGGTATTCAAGTGCTGATGATGGATTATTTTTTAACACGCGTCAGTCAAAGAGCGCTGTGGTACAGCGGCTTTGGCGTGCCGTTTTTTGTCGCCGGGATGATGGTCAGTGCCTTTGCTTTGCGCGCACTGATCGGTGCGGGCGCATGAGCGTCGGGGGATGCGTGAGGTGGCCTGAAAAAGAGGCCATTGCACGTGCCGTTTTTTATCAATACGAGAAAGCTATGAGGTGCTTCGATGGAGACAAATGAGACCTTTGATGTAGTCGTGGTAGGCGGCGGCCCGGCAGGCGCGACCGCAGCGCATACGCTGGCGCAGCGCGGGCATTCGGTGCTCTTACTAGACCGCGCGGGGCGCATCAAACCCTGCGGCGGCGCGATACCGCCGCGCTTGATCAAAGATTACGCCATCCCCGACCATTTGCTGGTCGCTAAAGCGCAATCGGCACGCATGATTGCGCCTAGTAATCACAAAGTGGATATCCCGATAGACAACGGTTTTGTCGGCATGGTGGACCGCGCTGAATTTGACGAGTGGTTGCGCGAGCGCGCGGCCAGCGCCGGCGCAGTGCGGCGCATCGGCACCTTTGACAAGCTAAGCCGCGATGCCGATGGCGTGAGCGTGGTGCATTACCTGGCGCGCGAGCGTTCGCAGCGCGGTGAAGGCACACCGGCGCAGGTACGTGCGCGCAGCATCATCGGGGCGGACGGCGCCAAGTCGCAAGTGGCGCGCCAGGCCGGCGTGGAGGGTGCCAAGGACACGCAATATGTGTTCGCCTACCACGAGATTGTCAAAGCCCCGGCCATCAAGCCCGCCGGCTATGACGGCACGCGCTGCGATGTGTATTACCAGGGCCAACTCTCGCCGGATTTTTACGGCTGGGTGTTCCCGCACGGCGACACCTTGAGCATTGGCACCGGCAGTGCGGACAAAGGCTTTTCATTGCGCCATGCCGTGGGCTTGTTGCGCGATGCCTCGGGCCTAAGCCAAGCCGAGGTGCTACGCCGCGAAGGCGCGCCGCTGCCGATGAAGCCGCTCAAGCGCTGGGACAACGGCCGTGACGTGGTGCTGGCCGGCGACGCGGCAGGCGTGGTGGCACCGGCCTCGGGCGAAGGTATTTATTACGCCATGTACGGCGGCGAGTTGGCGGCCTATGCGGTAGAAAAACTGCTGCACACCGGCGAAGTGAAAAGCTTGCGATTGGCACGCAAACAATTCATGCACGCACACCGCACCGTGTTTGCCGTGCTGGGCATCATGCAATGGTTTTGGTACAGCAATGAAAAGCGGCGCGAGCGCTTCGTCAAAATCTGCGAAGACCGGGACGTGCAACAGCTCACTTTTGAGTCGTATATGAACAAGCAGTTGGTGCGCAAAAAACCCATGGCGCATGTGCGTATCTTTTTCAAGGACATGGCGCACTTGCTCGGATTGGCCAAAGTGTGAACCTGGAGCAGCTTTACCAGGGTCCGCTGGTGGTGGATATTGCCATCGCCTTCATTACCCTGGAAACCCTGTTGCTCTGGGCATTTCACAAAATCAGCGGACGCGGACTTGGTCTAGCCGATTACCTGCTGACCATTCTTTCCGGGGCCTGCTTGATGGTGGCACTGCGCTGCGCCCTGACACCGGACGGCTGGCCGGGTATGGCGCTTTTTTTAATCGCCGCAGGCATTGCCCATGGCGCGGACTTACGCGCCCGATGGCGCAATTAGCCCTGAGTTGATAGGCCCCAGGTTGATATGGCGCGCAAACTGCTGCGCCAGATGGTCTTCTCCATTTTCGAGCACGAAATAGCGAAAAGCCTCGGCTGCGGGCGAGAGCAGCTTGGACAGCATGTGCACCACATTCCAGGCGCGCACGACTGGTGCGCCTTCGACGTCCAGCATAGCGATAAGCCGGTTGTCCAACTCCAGACCCAGGGTGTGCAGCGACAAAAAGCTCAGACCCATGCCGGCCATCACCGCCTGTTTGATGGTCTCGTTGCTCGCCATTTCCATGCTCACGCGCGGCTCGACGCGGGCTTTTTCCAAAAAGCGCTCCATGGCCGCGCGCGTGCCCGAACCGGGTTCACGCAAAATGAAAGGCAGGGCTTGCAAGTCGCGCGGAGAAATGGTTTCGCCACGCGCCAGCGGATGGCCTACCGGCGCCACAAAAACATGCGGATG
>CANNEW010000276.1 GCA_947503685.1 Comamonadaceae bacterium
TTCTGGCAGACACCGTGTATGTCATGAGCAAGAGCCCGGGCCGTTTTTTGGTGCGACGCGACATTGACCTTCCACGCCCGCGCGACTTGGAACTCACCTACACCCCGGCCTTCGGCGACATCGTGCACGAACTGCGCGGCCATATCGGAGCGATCAGAAAAACATGAAAAGCCGCACGCGCGAACGTTGGGCCCCGTGGCTACTGCTGCTTGTCACCCTGCTGATCTGGCAGACTCTGTGCAGCGTATTTGCGGTGTCTGAATTTATATTTCCCAGCCCATTGCGTATTGCGCAACAGACCATTGAGTATCGCGACGTGATCGCTGGCCATGCCTGGCGCACTTTCTGGGTCACCATGGCAGGATTTGGTATTGCGATCGTGGTGGGTGTGCTGCTGGGCTTTTTAATCGGCAGCTCACGCCTGGCCTATGCGGCGGTGTATCCGCTGATGACGGCGTTCAACGCCCTGCCCAAGGCGGCCTTTGTGCCCATCTTGGTGGTGTGGTTTGGCATCGGCATCGGGCCAGGCATATTGACGGCTTTTTTGATCAGTTTTTTCCCCATCATGGTCAATATCGCCACCGGCCTGGCGACCTTGGAGCCCGAGCTGGAAGACGTGCTGCGCGTGCTGGGCGCCACCCGGCGCGATGTGCTGTTCAAAATCGGCCTGCCGCGCTCCATGCCCTACTTTTACGGCTCGCTCAAAATCGCCATTACCCTGGCCTTTGTGGGCACTACCGTAGCCGAAATGACGGCCTCGAACGAAGGCATTGGCTACCTGCTGATATCGGCTGGCTCGGCCATGCAAATGGGCCTGGCCTTTTCCGGGCTGGTCGTGGTCGGCGCTATGGCCATGTTGATGTATGAGTTGTTTAACGCTATCGAAAAACGCACCACTGGCTGGGCGCATCGGGGTTCGCAAAGCCAGTAGTTGACGCAACGCCATATCCGGCTGTCCAAATTTGGCTTGGCGACATTAAATTGTCACTGCCACGGCCTGAATTGCGGTTTCACCGACCGATTCTGATTTGCGCCAGACCTAGCCCAAAATCTTGCATATATGCTTGGATTTTCGCAATGAGACAATATCATCTTGCACAGGATAACTTTAGTTGAAAGGCCAACATGACAAAAGTGAAAAGTATCAGCAGTCCTTTTGAGCAGTCCTTCATGTTCCACATGATCCGAGACTTCTTTCTCTTGCTTTTGCTGGTGGCAACGGTTGAAATGGGCATTCGTTATGCGCTTGTGCGTTATGATTTTGCCAGCAAGGAACAGGCCCGTGTAGACCAGGCAGCACAACAATTAGCCAACGATGTGAAGTCCATCATGCTCAATTCGGGCGGGCCTTTGGCAGCGCAAACTGTTTACCCCATACTCAATCGCAACTACGATGATCTGGGGCTCTCCATTGCTGTTATTCCGTCTGATGTGACGGTGGAGTCCATGAAGCAGTCGTTCAGGTTAGACGTCAAAGGCTTACAGCCGACTTGGAAAGTCGGGCCGCATCTGGAATCAGCCGTCAATCTCACCGCAGAGCATTTTTGTCTGAATTGCCACGTCAAGGCAAAAGTAGGCGATGTGCTGGGTACCGTTAAGGTCGGCAGTTACCTAGACCGAAAAGAAGCCGCCTGGTGGACCGAGGTGAGGCTTACGGCCGGAGCCTTAAGTCTAAAGATTTTGGTGCACACCATCTTGCTTTTCTTTCTGCTCAAGGTTCGCATGGCGCCGCTCTTATCTTTGCGCAGTACGGTGTCGCGCTTAGCCCGGGGCCTGATGGACTTGTCCCCCAGGGCCAAGGTCAACGGTGCAGACGAGTTTGGCGAGTTGGCGCAAGACCTCAACCATTTCCTGGACCGCATCAACGTGGTGGTGACTGACTTGGATCAGATTTTGAGCAAAGTGGTGGAGGCCGGGAGCCGGCTTGGCAACTTGAACCGCGATCTGGAGCAGACCGTTGATGGCTTGCGCGAATCGACCTACCCCATTGCAGATGGGCCAACCCAGGGGCCATCTGCCCAGTACCGAGCGCTCGCGCAGACGCTGCGAGAAATGGCCTTGCTGGAAGCCAACATGCAGAGCATTGCGCAATCGGGGCAACAGGTGCTGCACCGGCTGACGCAGGTTGAAAAGCCCAAATAAATCTACAAGGCTAAGCTTTTTTCGCTTGGTACCAAGCCCGTTTGGCCGAACCCCGAAAACTCATGGAGCAGTGGTTCGCGATGACGACTCTCTTGCTGTCACTTAAGGCAGGCGACCTTATTTGATCGTAAATCGCACCGTCATGCTCTTGCCACCGACATCGCTCAAGGCGGCGACGAGCTTGTCACCTTTACCCAACTTGACGCCCATGACGCGCAGTGTGTTGTCGCCTGCTTCTTTGATGTCTGCTTCGGTCTTGTTGCCGCCTTGCAAAACGGTGAGCTTGCCAGAATACTGGCAGGCGTCAGAGAGGCCGTGCACGGTTGATGCCGTGGAGTTGTCCTCATGAAAGCCATCCGCATGGTCATCATGGTGATGGGCAACACCCTGGAAGTGAAGCAGCTCATGCTGTGCATGCTCTTCATGCGCCACAAGCGCACCAAAGCCAGCAAAGGCCAGCGACTGCCAGCCCATGCAAAGAATTAGAAACACTGTGACTAATCGCTTCAACATAAGGCCGTTGTTACCAGTGACCAGCAATGAGTACGCGTTCTGTCAGCGCAATGCGCCTTGCGAGGAGTCAGGGTAATTCCTTTTAAGCGCTGTTCACGCTCAGTCGTGGACTCAGAAAAGATTACCTAGTTGGCATACGCGCATGCGCAAGTCATCTGACAACTCGGGCCGCAGCAAGTGCCGCGCCACTGGACTTGCCTGCGGCAATATCACTTCTCAGTGCTTGGAGTTGGATGGCCTGCTGGCGCTCGGTGTCCTCGAGCAAACGCAGTCCAGCACGGACGACTTCGCTGACGTTGTTATAGCGGCCGCTTTCGACTTGGTCGCGGATGAAGGTCTCAAAATGGGGGCTCAGGGCAACGCTGGTGGGCATGACGCTCTCCTAACAATTAATAACTATTATTACTTACCAGCCGACACGCCTTGCCAAGATTGACCGGATGCCAGCAGAAAAGACGCCTCAGCCGCGCGTTGAAGTACTGAATTTGGCCTGAAAAAATCCAATTCCCTTACCTAACCATAATTAATGGACATTCGAATATGCTCGGGTTGCTCTTTCAAGATCCTGCGCAAGGGCAAGTTCGGTATTTCCACCTATTTTGGTTAGGCGCTCAAAACGAGGAGTTATCAGTCCATGCTGATGAAAGCAAATGCCGCAGCACGGCACACTGACAACACAAGCGCAGATGTCCCTATTGCACTGGTAATCGGCAGCGGTTTTGGTGGTTTAGCCGCCGCCGTTCGGCTGGCGGCTAAGGGCTGGCGGGTTCAGGTGCTTGAAAAGCTGGATGTACCCGGTGGTCGCGCACGGGTGCACAAAGTAGACGGTTACACCTTTGATGCAGGTCCAACCATCATCACTGTGCCGTTCTTATTGGAGGAGTTGTGGGCACTGGCCGGACGAAAGTTGACTGACGATGTAGATCTGCGTTTGATAGATCCCTTTTATCGGGTCCGCTTCGCAGATGGAGACCACTTCGATTACAGCGGTGACCCCGAGCGCATGCGCTCCGAGGTGCTACGGATCGATCCAACGGCGGGGCCTGGTTACACCGCTT
>CANNEW010000277.1 GCA_947503685.1 Comamonadaceae bacterium
GCCGTATTCGGCTCTACGCTGTTTCAGCTGAGCGGTGTGTTTATGTTGCTGCCGCTGCTGCTTTTTTTACTCAAGCGGGGCGAGATCAGCAACACCGTGGCCGGCTTGTTTGCGGCTACCGAATGGCTGGGTATTTTTATCGTCACACCATTTGCATCGGCCATTGCCCGGGCCATGGGGCGGCGCAATGCGCTGTGGCTGGCCTCGGTCACGCCACCACTGACCGCCTTTGGGTTTTTGTTCACCGACCAACTGGCTGCATGGTTTGTGCTGCTCTTGCTCGGCGCCATGGCCGGGGGCATGCGCTGGGTGCTGGCCGAGGCGTTTATCGCCGAATTTGCGCCGCCGCAGCACCGGGGCCTGTTGATTGGCGCCTACGCCACCATGATTGGCATGACCATGGTGGTCGGGCCCGCGCTGCTGGCCTGGCTGGGCGCAGACGACCCGGCGGCGCTGCGCATCGTCATCGGCTTCATGCTCATCGGCCTGGCCTGGACCGCTTTGATTCCGCGCCTGCCGCAAGACCAAGACAGCGACACCGCCCGTGTCGGCCTGATCGGCCTGTGGCATGCGGTGCGCGTCAACCCGGTGGTAATGCTGGCCGGATTTGTTGGCGGGTTTTTTGAAATGGGTTTGAGCTCGGTGTTGCCAATTTACGGCCTGAGCCTGGGCTTGCCTGCGGGGCAAGCGGCCCTGCTGCTTTCCTTGAGCGGCCTGGGTGGCACGCTGTGCGCCATTCCCGCAGGCATGGTGGCCGACCGCTTTGCTTCGCCCGAATTGGGGCGGCGCCGACTGATGGTGCTGCTGGCGGTGCTTCTGCTCTTATCCGGTGCTTTGGTACTGGCGGTAGAACAGTTCACCACGCTGGTGTGGGCAGTAGCACTGCTCTGGGGCTCGGCAGGTGGCACGCTTTACACCCTCACCATGTTTGACATCGGCAGCCGCGAAACCGGCATCACCCTGGTCAACAGCACCGCAGTGCTCGTGCTGACCTACACCCTGGGCGCGCTGGTCGCCTCCTCCGCTGCGGGGCTAATGCTGGACTGGTCGCCCGGTATGGGCCTGTCGCTGATGCTGATGACCGTGGCCGGTGGCGGCGCACTTGCGTTTTTGCGCAGTGCGCGGGCATTGGCTGTACACCCTTAAAACCTGCCAGCATCTGATAGATGCATAAAGGTTAAATCATGCGCACTACCGTCACCATCGACGACGCTTTGTATGCCAAAGCCCTGGAAGTATCCGATCCAGACATGGACCGGGCAGACGTTTTCCGTGAAGCAATCAAAACCTTTGTGCGCGTGCAATCGGCCAAGCGCCTGGCAGCCTTGGGGGGCAAGGCGCCAGATATGCCTGATGTGCCGAGAGAACGTGACGGGCCGATGGTGCCATGAGCGTCATCGTTGACACCTCGGTGTGGATTGACCACTTCCGGCACAACAACCGGGCCTTGGTGGACTTGATGTTGCGCGATAGCGTACTGGTGCATCCGATGGTAATTGTTGAAATTGCCTGCGGCACCCCACCAGCACCGCGCAGCCAAAGCCTCGGAAATCTCGCCCTATTGCAGGCTTTCAAACAGGCGACTTTGTCAGAGGTCTTGGCCTTGGTAGCGCGTGAGAAACTGTATGGATTGGGTTGCGGTTTGGTGGATATGTGCTTGTTGGCCTCCACGCTCATCACCCCTGCCGCCACCCTGTGGACGCTGGACAAGCGCTTGGCCGATGTGGCGCAACGCTTTGGCGTGGCGCATAACCCGGTAATGCACTAGCCCTCGCTCTGATCACCTTCACTGGCTTCGCTGGAATGGTAGTGGAGTTTGAGCATACGTTTTTTGCGGTGCATTCAAGTAGCAACCATTATGCAAAAGCTTGCAACACGTTCGCAACGTTGACACCCACCGCGTCCACCGCATAGCCGCCTTCAAACACTAGCACTGTAGGTAAGCCCGCGCGAGCGATGCGCTCGCCCATGCGCAGATAGTCTTGGCTTTGCAGCGCAAAACCGGAGATGGGGTCACCGGCAAAAGTATCCACGCCTAGCGACACCACCAAGGCCTGTGCGCCAACGTCGGCGATAGCGCTTAACGCCAATTCCAGAGCATCAGACCAGCGCGCATAGTCGCTGCCGCGCGACAAGGGAAGATTGAGATTAAAGCCTAGTCCCGCGCCTTGTCCGCGTTCATCGGCATGGCCTAGAAAAAACGGATATTCGGTGCGCGGGTCGCCATGGATACTGGTGAAAAATACATCTGAACGTTCATAAAAAATCGCCTGCGTGCCGTTGCCATGGTGGTAGTCCACATCCAGCACCGCCACGCGCTCTAAGCCGCTGTCGCGCAGGTACTGCGCTGCCAGTGCCACATTGTTTAAGAAACAGTAACCGCCGAAAAAATCCGCCCCTGCGTGGTGACCGGGCGGTCGGCTAAGCGCAAATGCGGCGCTTCCGCCGTGTGCAATATGCGCCGCCGCACTGAGCGCGCAATCGGCACCGCTGCGAGCGGCCTGCCATGTGCCAGCGGTCAAAGGCGTACCGGCATCAAAGGAATACAGGCCCATGCGCGCCGCGAAGTTTTCGGGCTCAAGGTCGGTGCGAAAACCACGCGTGGGCCAAACACTGGGGATAGCGTCTTGCGCCGCATTGGCCGCATCCAGCGCCAGCCATTGCTGCCAGGCGGTTTGCAGAAATCGCACATAGCGCTGGCTGTGGATGCGCTGAAGCAGCGCGTCGTCAAAACGGCTTGGCGTTTGCAACGGCCCCAGCGCGCGCGCCTGCAAGGCCGCCAGTACCTGGTCTTGCCGCTGGGGCACTTCGTGGCAGGGCACCATGCGGCCGCGGTACATCTCCAGTTTGCCCTGGTGGGCGGCATGATCAGGGTTGTAATAAATATGCATGGCGCAAGCCTACAGGAGGATGCCCGTCAGAGGTCGCAGACGCCGGAGCGCAGACTCAAGACAGGCCTAAGCATCCAAGCCAATACGCGCCTAACGCAAACGGCTGCCCACGATGCCCAGTGTCAGCGGGTGAAAAAAGAACTCGCCATCCTCGCCTTTTTCATTGGTGCCCACCACCACATAGCAACCGGCCATATCGCCAATGCGGCGCACTTTGTAGCCCTTGGTTTCCAGCAATTTGGACAGCTTGTCAGAAGCCGTCCAACCCGCTTTAGGGCCGGAGTTGCACTTGGGCGGTGACTGGGCAAAAGCCAGGGTGCTGAGCAGGCATGACATGCCAATGAAAAAAAGGCGACACTGTTTACGCATGGCGTCCTAGAAATTAAAAGCGACACTCCATTGTGCACCGGCGCGCATCACCCACCGGTAACAGCCCTTTTGCTTGCAGTGAAAACCCCCAGGATAGGGCCGGCAGGCCGCCCACAGACCAGTACGCCATTACGCGGCCACCTCTGGCGCAGCCTGGCCTTTTGCAGGATGGCGATAGGCGCGTCGATTTCAGCCACTGAGCATCGGGTAGAGCGATAGCAGCAAGGCAGCGGCCATGCTGCAGTTGAACACCCGCATACGAAACGGGTCTTGCAAATAGCTGCGGAGCGCGCTGCCAAAACCTACCCATACGGACGAACAGGGAAAGCCCAGCGCCACATACAGCATCCCCAGCGGCGCAATCTGCAGCAGACCGGCCCCCGGCGGCACGTAAGCACTCATGATGGTGACCGCCATCACCCAGGCTTTGGGGTTAACCCAC
>CANNEW010000278.1 GCA_947503685.1 Comamonadaceae bacterium
TGAATGCGATTTAACGATACGGGAAAATACAGAAGGAGTAGAACCCCAGAGAAAGAAGGTCGATTCTTTGTGGGGACTGAGACAAAAAAATACCCCGTGAACGGGGTATTTGGCGGAGAGAGTGGGATTCGAACCCACGGTACCTTGCGGTACGCCTGATTTCGAGTCAGGTACATTCGGCCACTCTGCCATCTCTCCGGGTCGCTGTCGCAGCGGTTCGAGATTCTATCAGGGGTGCAGCGCCGCTATACCGCCCATGTAGGGGCGTAGCGCCTCGGGCACAGTGACCGAGCCATCTGAGTTCTGGTAATTTTCTAGCACCGCCACCAGCGTGCGGCCTACCGCCAGGCCCGAGCCGTTGAGGGTGTGCACCAGTTCGTTCTTGCCTTGGGCGTTTTTGAAGCGCGCTTGCAAGCGGCGCGATTGAAAGCCTTCGCAATTAGAGCAACTGCTGATCTCACGGTAGGTGTTTTGCGCGGGCAGCCATACCTCTAGGTCATAGGTCTTGGCCGCGCCAAAGCCCATGTCGCCGGTACAAAGGCTCATCACGCGGTAAGGCAGCCCCAGCTTTTGCAATATGGCTTCGGCGTGGCCGGTCATCTCTTCCAGCGCGGCGTAGCTGTGGTCCGGGTGCACGATTTGCACCATCTCCACTTTGTCAAACTGGTGTTGGCGGATCAGGCCACGCGTGTCGCGCCCGTAGGAGCCAGCCTCGGGGCGAAAGCAGGCGGTATGCGCCGTCAGCTTCATGGGCAGCTGGTTTTCGGCCAGCACGGTGTCGCGCACAAAATTGGTCAGCGTCACTTCGCTGGTCGGGATCAGATACAGCGCGGCATTGTCCGCCGTTTGCGCGTCCTGCCCGCCTTTTTTGGCGGCAAACAAATCTTCTTCAAATTTGGGCAGCTGGCCGGTGCCACGCAGGGTTTCGGCATTGACGATATAGGGCGTGTAGCACTCGGTGTAGCCGTGTTCCTGGGTTTGCACGTCCAGCATGAACTGGGCAATCGCACGGTGCAATCGGGCCATCGGGCCTTTCATCACGGTAAAGCGTGCGCCGCTGAGTTTGACGCCCATGTCAAAGTCCAGGCCCAAGGGTTCGCCCACATCCACATGGTCTTTGATGGTGAAGTCCATGGCCTTGGGCGCGCCCCAGCTGCGCACCACCACATTGGCATGCTCGTCTTTGCCCACCGGCACGCTCTCGTGCGGCAAATTGGGTACGTTCAGCAGCAGGTCCTGCATGTCCGCCTGGATGCCCTCCAGGCGCGTGGCCGAGGCGTCCAGCTCGGATTTGATGTCGGCGGTCTGCGCCATCACCACATCGACCTCGGCCTGCCCTGCCGCACCTTTGGCCTTGAGTTGGCCGATCTGCTTACTCAGGCTGTTGCGCTTGGCTTGCAGCTCTTCGGTGCGGGTTTGGATGGTTTTGCGCTCGGCTTCCAGCGCGGTAAATGCGTCCACCGGCAAAAACGCTTGCGGGCTTTTGCGGGTTTCAAGGCGGGCCAGCACCGAAGGCAGGTCTTTGCGTAGCAGGGTGATGTCGAGCATGGTGGAGTAGTAAGGGTTCGGGCACGGGCCGAAACCGCCGATTTTAGGCGGGCCGGGCGCAAGCGAGGATTTCGCGGCGGGTCAGCTTGTACCTGAACTATGCTGCAGCGCCAGGGCAAGAAACTACCGTTGCAAACTAAGCCTGAAGCTCCGCTGCATCCAGCCGATCCAGTACGGCAAGCGCCTGGCGCATATCGCCGGTAGCGGCCATCGCACGAAAATGGTTTTCGGTGTCCCAGGCGGCCAGCGCATGGGCGCTGAGTTGTTCCACTAATTTGTTCATACTCAAGCCCCGGCTTTGCGCCAAGGATTTCAGCCTTTGCGCAGTATCGTCAGGCAAGCGTATAGTCAAGACACTCATATCAACTCCTTCAAACATTGTGCGGGCGTTAGCACCCGCAGGCTTCCCAAGCGCAGTTGGCCACCACGTAAATCTCGCAAATTGTGGGTCACGATAGCGTTCGCCCCGCCAGCCAAGGCCAACTCAATCAAATGGTTATCCCCCTCATCCGGCAAATTAGGGCGCCAGCCGTAGTACACCGTGACCCATCGGGCTTTACTTGCTAATGCAGCCAAAACGAGCCGCCGCTCATCGACCGTGGTTGCATCACCCCAGACAGGACGACCCATGACATCCTGGTATTCAGTCCAGAGCGCATTGCCAAAAAGGGCTTGCAAATCTCCATCCAATGCCCTGCGCAGAACCAAGCGCGATGCACCGCCGCCAGACCTCAAGGCCGCAACAAAGACATTGGTATCGATGACAACAGGAATCATTGTGACAGCATAGGCGCTATCAGATATTTATGCAAGCAGTAGCCACTAGATTCAAAGCCGCCCGGAATCGTCTCAAGCTTCAATCAGGCACCGATGGCGCTTGGCCCCTCGCTATCGGGCTTGAGCCCCTTGGGCAGCGGGAACTTGATAGTTTCGACCACCCCATCCATACGCCGCACAGACAGAGCGCCCAGCGAGCGCAGACGCGAGATGACGGCCTGCACCAAAATCTCGGGGGCCGAGGCGCCGGCCGTTAGGCCCACGCGGCTGCGGCCTACAAACCAAGCCGGGTCCAGCTCGTCGGCGTTGTCCACCATATAGCTGACCGTGCCCAGTTTTTGCGCCACTTCGCGCAAGCGGTTGCTGTTGGAGCTGGTCGGGCTGCCCACCACAATCACGATGTCCACCTGCGGGCTCATGATTTTGATGGCGTCCTGGCGGTTTTGGGTGGCGTAGCAAATGTCCTGCTGCTTGGGCTCGCGCACTTGCGGAAAACGGGCTTTGACGGCTGCTGCAATGTCTGCTGCGTCATCCATGCTGAGCGTGGTTTGCGTAACCAGCGCCAGCTTGGCCGACTGCCCCGGTTGCACACGGGCCACATCGGCCACGTCTTCCACCAGGTGGATGCCGCTGTCCAGCTGGCCCATGGTGCCCTCCACTTCCGGGTGCCCTTTGTGGCCGATCATGATGAACTCATAACCCTCTTTGTGTAGCTTGGCCACTTCCACGTGCACTTTGGTCACCAAGGGGCAGGTGGCGTCAAATACCTTAAAGCCCCGCTGAGCCGCCTCGTCTTGAATCGCCTTGCTCACCCCATGCGCAGAAAAAACCAGGGTCGCACCCGGCGGCACATCGGCCAGGTCTTCGATAAAGATAGCGCCCTTGGATTTGAGGTCGTTCACCACGAAAGTGTTGTGCACGATTTCATGGCGCACATAAATCGGCGCGCCAAATTTGGAGAGCGCGCGCTCCACAATTTCGATGGCTCGGTCCACCCCGGCGCAAAAGCCGCGTGGCTCAGCCAGCAGGATTTCGCTGCCATTCAAAATATCGCTGGAATTGAGGGCGAGAGGGTTCATAAAACAGCAATCACTTTCACTTCAAAGCTGACGGGCTGGCCGGCCAGCGGGTGGTTGAAATCGAACAATACCGCACCATCGGCCTGCGCGTCCTGGCCGCTGGCATGTCCCTTGACCGCGATCACCGCACCGGCATAGCTATTTTGCCCGTCCGGCGTGGGGAACTGCACCACGTCGCCCGGCGCATAGCGCTCCTGGGGGTCGTCCATTTCACGCAACAGGCTGTGAGCTACCCACTGCTGCATTTCCGGGTTGCGCGGGCCAAAGGCCACACCGGCAAGTAGGTCAAAGGTGCG
>CANNEW010000279.1 GCA_947503685.1 Comamonadaceae bacterium
TCAGTTTAAGAAAGCGGCCAAGATCACCTTGGCTTTGACGGACGAGCAAATTAATCTGCTTATCGTAAATGGCCAGTTCGAGGAGGTTTCCAAAGATGACTAAAAAATACCGTAGTGATGCTTTTGCGGCCATCCACGAAACAATGGAGGGTCTGCGTGAGATTGGTGCAATTGACAAGCAGACGATGCGCGAATTTGACGAGGCCTGCCTGACACCAGTGCAGGTGCTGGCCCCCGATGAGATCAGGGCGATCCGGCTAAATGAGCATATCTCGCAGCCCGTGTTTGCCCGTTACTTGAATGTATCCAAAAACCTCGTTTCCGATTGGGAGCGTGGCATTAAAAAGCCAGGCGGCCCCGCGTTGCGCCTTTTGACCGTTATACAGAAAAAAGGCTTGGGAGTCATTGCCTGACCAGTTCATTTGACGGCAACGGTCACCTTGGCTGCGGCCTGCGACGACAGCCCGTCGAACCACTGTTTGTAGGGAATGGATGCATCCTCACGGATGTACTCTTCGACTTTGATCGGCATGCATTTTGGTAACACATTCGTTACCATTGGGCTTGCTGGTATGAGGAGAGGATCAGGCATCCCGGGGGTGCCGATGCCGCGCTGTACATCACCGTCACCAATTTTGGCGCCACCTACCTTGTCGTTGACTGCCAAACGCTGGTGCGGGTCCAGGGACAACTGGTAGACCTTAAAACCGGTACAACTCTTTGGCAGAGAGCTGCACAGGCCTCTAGCTCAGAAAATCAGCAACAGCAACAGGGCGGTTTGGCGGCGGTTTTGATTTCTGCCGTGATTAAGCATGAGTATCGGCAGCGTCAAGATTTGCAATTGGCGTGTCAAGTTTTGCGGGTGGCACACTCCCATAGCGGCCAGCTTGTAGGATTAACTTTAGCTTCTTATGAGATAGCTGATTCAGGCAGCAACCGAATGCGCAGACAGACTGACCTGAAGTCTCTCGCGCACTGCCCGGAAAATGGCGGCTAGGTTATCCATGCTGGGGTTGCCCTTTGGAGAAAGCATCCGGTGCAGACTTTTGCTTGGCTTGGCCGTCAGTGCTGCAAGTTGCTCAAAGCCTAGGGTGGCGTTGACCAGGTCACGCAGGATCAGTCGAGCCGTTTCAGGTTCTCCATTCAGAAACAACGTGGCCGCTTCATCCAGTAATGCCTGAGCAAACGTGGCGTCGCTCTGAACTCGCTCAACGACGGTTTCTTTGAAATTTCTAGTCAAGGCCATTAAATTACCCCTTGTGCTTGCTGGTTGTCTTAGAAAACATTGCTTTTTTTCTGGCCTTGTACTCGGCCCATAATTCTTTGGCTTTATCTATGTCCCGTTGCTGCCCACGCTTGGTACCACCGCCAAAAAGAACGATGAGCTTGTCACCGTCTTTTGCAAGGTAAATGCGGTAACCCGGTCCCCAATCAATGACGTACTCGCCCATGCCATCAAACCACTTGATGCTCGATGTGTTGCCAAGCTCCATACGCAGTTTGGCAACGGTCACCTTGGCTGCGGCCTGCGACGACAGCCCGTCAAACCACTGTTTGTAGGGAATGGATGCATCCTCTCGGATGTACTCTTCGACTTTGATCGGCATGCGTTATGGTAACACATTCGTTACCATTGGGCTTGCTGGTATGAGGAGAGGATCAGGCATCCCGGGGGCTAGGTCGGTCTTTTGGGCACCTGCCGTCTTGTTCAAACCGGGTATTTACGCGCTTGAGCGGAGTACAGTACCCCATTTGGCTCGGTGCCAAGGTGCCCAGATGAGCCCGTCGGGGCCTTGGAGCTTTGACTAAGTGATTCAGATTTGAATGTGGCGCCGGCTCAACCAAGGGGCCTAGATTCAACCGGGTTGAAAGGCACCCTTGGGGAATATCTCGGGGAATATTGAGGGGAATCAGGGGGCACGATAAAAGCGCGCTCCCAATGAAATCAACGACTTAGTGCCCCCTATACCCCCCCTTTGCCCCCCTCATAACATGGTTTTTTGATTCGAGTCCAATTGCGCCTACCAAGATACCTTGGTAAATCAAGCACCTGGCGGTTACGCTTGGTGCTTTTTTTACGTCCCGGCAGATAGTAAATCGGCAAGGCCTGGGGGGGGCGGGAAGTTCCCGTGCTTGGGACTTAATGCACGGACACACGCGCAGGTCTTAACGATAGGGGTCGGGTTTTGCGCATGATTTGCCATGCACCTACCAACTTCCGTAATGGGTCACCACCCCATACCAAAGTGAACCCACTTCAAGACCCATGCTGGTCTGATTGGATTTTGCCTTTGTGTTCGCTGCTAAGTGGACCATCACCAATTTTTGTTCGGGGTCCACAAATACAGATTGCCCATAGACCCCTAAAAGTGCAAAGCGGCGTTTTTTTGAAGGAAAGGTCCATACTTGGTAGCCGTAACCGTAGTAAGGGGTCGCCTTCTTGGGTGCGAAGGCCTCTGGTTGAAGTGTCCAGTCCGTTGCCTCAATTAAAAAGTCTTTGGGAATGATTTCGCCTAATTCAGGGCGGTCTGCACGCCTACCATCGTTGGCTAGGAGCACGCCCAAGCGTGCGTAGTCTTGTGCCGTCGCGTTGAAGTTGCCGCTTGCCCGCTCTAAGCCGTCAGATCCAGCGCGCCAGAGCCCTGAGCTCTGAGCCCCCATGGGCTGCCAAAGACGCGACTCCAAATAGGCGCTCAGTGTTTGCCCGGTAGCGCCCCGCATCACCAAGGCCAGCATATCGGTTTCGGCACTTGCATAATTAAATGCATTGCCTTGCGGGTGCAAACGTGTAGAGATCACTTTGGCTCCGGCCGCAGCGCCACCGTTATGGGCGGCCACCCCATAGCGCGCTAGATCATCTCTGCCGTCGTATACCTCTTCAAATTTTGCGCCGGAGGCCATGCGCAGCAAGTTTCGAATGGTAGTTTCGCCGTAGAGGGTCCGGGCCAAGGTGGGGGCATAGAGGTCTGCGCGTTCATCCAAGGATTTAATTTTCCCCTCGCGCAAGGCAATGCCAATGCCCATAGCGGTAATGGTTTTGGCCATGGAGTTCGACAAGAAACGATGCTCGGCGCTACGCCCGTATTGGTAGCGTTCCACTTGAACTACACCATCTTTCACGATCAGCAGCGCCATGGCAGGCTGGCGCTTGAGGTAATCATCTACGGTTAATCCAGACAGCCCGTTGACCGACCACTGAAACGGAGGCTCCTGGCTCACTCGCCCCAGTTCAAGCGGCCGGGCAGCAGGCTGCATGGCATTTGCAACACCGCCAAAAATACCGGGTATCTCGGCGTGATGGCTAAACGAACCCACCCGAACGCAGGCTTCCATGAACCAGGTGCGTGCCGTTCCCACAGGATAGCCTTGCGCTTTACACAGTGCGGCCTCTTCGGGTTCAGCATGCGCCCATGCGCCGCAGCAAGCTAATAGCAACAGGAAAAAACTACGCCATCGAATGATCATGAAGCGCCCCAACAAAATTGATAAAAATATTCTTGACTGCCTAGCCACGCACAGTGGCTTTTCACTCTGTGTGCGATAGGGTTATTTTTTCCGCAGTCCCAGAGCCATCACCGTCGCCACCACGATCAGCGCGCCCAGCACTTGAATCCAGGAAATCGTTTGGCCTAAAAACGCCCAGGCCATCACCAGGGCGAAGACCGGCTCCACGTTCATGATG
>CANNEW010000280.1 GCA_947503685.1 Comamonadaceae bacterium
AGCGCCGCGCACTAGTGGCCAGGTTGTCCGACAAAGCAGTCTGCGGCGGCGTAATGTTTTTGGGCAGGCGCTTGGGCCAAAAACGGTAATGCGCTTTGTCAACAGAATCAGCCATGCTTGTCCCTTGTTTAGCTTGTCGCTGCGCTATTTTGCCGGCGCTGCGCGGCTGCAACGAGTGGCTAACCATAAGGCGCGCGGCCCACCAAGGCAATGCCCGTTGTCACGCGAGAGACGGTAAGACGTATGGGCCTGTTTTTTAACTTGCCATTCCAAACCCAGGCTGGTGAGGCTATATTCGCGCTGTGGGGCACAATGGCGGCTCCGCTTGCCCTGCGCTTGCAGGCCGTAAAGCCTGGAGCAAACCCCATTTTTTTGGAGCATTCAACATGAAATTCAATCCCTTACACGGCCTTGGCGCTGTGTTTACTGTTACAGCCTTACTCGCTAGCGCACCTGCCCACGCAGGGAAAACCCTTGATTCCATCAAGGCGCGCGGCCAAGTCGTTTGTGGCGTGCATACCGGACTGGCCGGCTTTAGCGCCGCCGACTCCAATGGCAAATGGTCCGGCATCGACGTGGACATCTGCCGCGCCGTCGCTGCCGCCACCTTGGGCGACCCGGAAAAAGTCAAATTCGTACCGCTGACCGCGCAAGCCCGATTTGCCGCTGTGCAGTCCGGCGAAGTCGATGTGCTCTCGCGCAACACCACTTTCACCCTGACCCGCGACGCCTCCATTGGCCTGAGCCAAACCGCTGTGGTGTATTACGACGGCCAGGGCTTCATGGTGCCCGTCAAGAGCAAAATCAAGAGCGCCAAACAACTCAAAGGCCAGACCGTGTGCGTGCAATCGGGCACCACCACGGAAAAAAACCTGACCGACTTTTCCAAAGCCAATAGCCTGAACATCAAACCCGTGGTGTTTGAAAAGCTCGACGGCGTGGAAGGCGCTTATTTCTCGGGCCGTTGCATCGCCTACACCACCGACGCATCCGGTCTGGCTTCGGTGCGCAACAAGTCCGCCAAGAACCCGGCCGACCACCTGATCCTGCCCGAGCTGATTTCCAAAGAGCCTCTAGGCCCGATGGTGCGCCGTGGCGATGACGAGTGGACCGCAATTGTCAAGTGGACGATTTACGGTCTGCTCGAAGCCGAAGAAAACGGCGTAACGCAAGACAATTTGGAATACCTCAAAGCCACGAGCAAAGACCCTGTCGTGGGCCGAATTTTGGGTACCACCGAAGACACCGGCAAGCTGCTGGGCTTGGAAAAAGAATGGCTGGCCAACGCGGTCAAAGCCACCGGCAACTACGGCGAAATTTTTGAGCGCAATGTCGGCCCCAAATCAGCCCTGCAATTACCGCGCGGCCTGAACAATTTGTGGAGCAAAGGCGGCATCCAGTACGCACCGCCTATCCGCTAAGCCAGCGGGCCGCCAGCGGCCTGGCGCAGACACTAGGGCAGTTGCATAGCGCCTTGCACTGCCCTTTTTCTGTACCGGGTCCGTGCAAAACCTTCAGAGCAGTAAACCAAGGTCGTATGAGCGCAGCATCCACACCCCCGGTAAAAAACCGCTGGTCCTGGCGCAGCCAAGCCTTTCGCGCGCTGGTGTACCAGGTGCTGGCGGTGGGGGTGATCGCGCTGATCGTCTGGTTTTTGGCGCACAACACCGCCACCAATATGCGCCAGCGCGGCATCCAAAGCGGCTTTGGGTTTTTGCTGGGCACGGCGGGCTTTGATATTGGCGAAAGCCTGTTTGCCTTTGACTCCGGCGAGTCGTATTTGCAGGCCTATCTGGTCGGCGTCACCAACACCTTGCGGGTCGCTATTTTGGGTATTGTGCTGACCACGCTGCTGGGCACGCTGTTGGGCATAGGGCGGTTTTCGCGTAATGCTTTGGTGCGCGGCCTGTGCCGAATTTATGTGGAAATCTTCCGCAACATCCCGCTGCTGCTGCAACTGCTGATGTGGTATTTGTTTTTTACCGAAGTGCTGCCTGCTGCCACCGAGCCCTGGATACTGGGCCCGATGTTCCTGAGCAAAGGCGGCCTTAATTTCCCGATTCCTGTGTGGGCCAGCGGCCATGTGTGGGCGGCCTGGGGGCTGCTGGCGGGCCTGTGCGTCGGCTGGTTGTGGCGTGGCCGCGCGCGTCGGCGCTTTGAAGTGACGGGGCAGCCGCACAGCATGTTGTGGGCTCCCCTTGGCTGGGTGGTTTTAGGCACCTTCTTCGGATGGCTGCTAGGCGGCGCACCAACCGAGCTCAACGCGCCTTTTAAAGGTGAATTTGCGATTGAAAACGGTGGCGCGCTGACCCCCGAATTTCTGGCCCTGCTGGTAGGCCTGACGATTTACACCGCCGCCTTTGTGGCCGAGGTGGTGCGCGGCGGCATCCAGTCGGTGTCGCTGGGCCAGGCCGAGGCAGCCAGCGCGCTGGGCTTGTCGCAAGGCCAGAGCATGCGTTTAGTGATGTTGCCCCAGGCCCTGCGCGTCATCATTCCGCCCATGACCAACCAGTACCTGAACCTGACCAAAAATTCCTCTCTGGCGGTGGCCATCGGCTACCCGGACGTGGTCTCGATTGCCAACACCGCCATCAACCAGACCGGCCGCACCGTGGAATGTATTGCGCTCATCATGTTGGTGTACCTGAGCACCTCCTTGCTCACTTCCTTGGTGATGAACTGGTACAACGCACGTGCCGCGATCAAAGAGCGTTAAGGACGAATAACCCATGTCCACTTTTAACGCCATCACCCCCCGCCCGGCCCCGCAATCGAACAGCGGGCCCGTCGCCTGGTGCAAAGCCAATTTATTCCACGACTGGAAAACCAGTACCGGTACGCTGCTGATCGGGCTGATTCTTTTGTGGCTGCTGCCGCGCCTGTTTCATTGGGCGATTACCGATGCCGTCTGGAACGGCAATTACGAAACCTGCCATGCGGCCAGTGGTGCTTGCTGGGCGGTGGTACGCGAAAAGTTCCGCTTTATTTTGTTTGGTCGCTATCCGCATGAAGAGCACTGGCGTGCATTGCTAGGTACGGCCATGCTGCTGGGCCTGATTTTGGCCAGCTGCACCCGCGCTTTCTGGCGGCCCTGGCTAGTCGCCCTGTGGGTGGGCGTGCTGGTGGTGTATCTGGCGCTGATGCGCGGCGGCTTTGCCGGCCTGCGCTTTGTGGAAACCGATTTGTGGAGCGGCCTGCCACTGACGATTTTGCTGGCTTCACTGTCCATGGTGATGGCCTTCCCGATTGCGGTCTGCATTGCGCTAGGGCGGCGCTCGGGCATGCCAGCGATTCGCAGTCTGTGCACTGTGTATGTGGAGCTGATACGCGGCGTGCCGCTGATCTCGGTGCTGTTTATGGCCTCGTTTATGTTTCCGCTCTTGATGCCGCAAGGCTTCAATATTGACGTACTGATCCGTGTGCTGGCCGGCATTACCTTGTTTGCCGCTGCTTATATGGCCGAGGTCATACGCGGCGGCTTGCAAGCCATACCCAAAGGGCAGATCGAAGCGGCAGCCACGCTAGGCCTTTCTTACTGGCAAACCCAGCGCATGATTGTGCTGCCCCAAGCCTTGGCCATGGTGGTGCCGGGCATCATGAATAACTTTATTTCGACCTTCAAAGACACTTCGCTGGT
>CANNEW010000281.1 GCA_947503685.1 Comamonadaceae bacterium
CGCATAAAAAGCCATTTGCGTGTCTTCCAAGGGCTGCTTCACCCGTTTGCGCGTGGCCTCGGGCGATTCGGTTTTGTAGTCCAGTATCAGGCTGGCACCATGGGCACTGCGGTCGATGCGGTCGATACGGCCCACCAAGTTGACGCGGCCCAATGGACGCTCGAGCGGGACCTCGGCCTGGTCAAACACCATACCCCCAGCCGCATGCTGTTTGCGCCACGCCAAATAGCCCTCGCCCATGGTGCGCCAGGCCGCCGCAAAGGGTAAAAACTCGTCTGCGTCCAGGCCCAGCGCTTGGGTGGCTGCATTACCGGCAGCTTCCAGCAGCGCGCGCTGGCGGTCGGCATCGGCCTGGGGCGCGGACTGCATGGCCCGCTCAAAATGCTCCAGAACCCGGTGCAGCCATTGCCCGAAGTCGCGCTTGTCCACTTCGCTTTCCAATTCTTCGCTGCCATAGAGACCTAATTGGCGTTGCGCAAAAAAACGGTAAGGGCAATTGCGCAAGTCTTCGTAGGCGCTCTGGCTAAGTTTGGCAGGCAGCAAGCCCGGCGCGCTGGGCTGCGGCGCCAGCAGGGGTCGAGCCGCAAGTGGCCGCAGGGTGCGCTGGTCGGCGCCCGCTGGCAGCGGTCCGTCCGCCAACAAGGCGCGCACCAAGGGACTGGCCGCCATGGCCTCACCGGCGTCGTCACTGGTGCGCCAAAAAATATCGCAATGCGGGTGGTCCAGCGCATGTAAAAACGCCTGCTCGCTGGCCTGCGCCAGTGCGCTGCGTTCGGGCAGACCCAGGGCCTGGCGCTGCCCCGGTGTCCACAAGCTCGTCGATTGCGGCACACGCGGCAAGCGGATTTCGTCGCAACCGGCCAGCACCACCGCCGCAAAGGGCCGGGCCAGGACTTGGCTCAGGGGAAGTATGACGACCTGCTCATGCGCCGGGTAATCCGGGCGAAAGGTGTTGCCTTCAAGTAGCGCTTGCATCCAGGCACTGAAATCTGCCGCGTCCAAGGCCTGAGCGCCCCACAAGGTTTGGGCCTGCAAGCGTTCGCGCTCCTGTGGACGGTCCAAACCACTTAAGCTCAATAACTGGAGGCCTGCAGGGTCGCCATTGAGCGTGTCCCACAACCCGGCATCGCGCAAGGCTTGCTCCAACACCACCAGCCACTGCGCCATGCTGCGCCGCCCGCTAAAGGCTTGGCGCAAGCTTGCGTAAGCCGCTACGCAGGCTTCAATCGCTAGCGCATCCGGTCCCTTGGGGCGGTCTGCGCCTGCCAGGCGCGGGGGCACTTCGCGCCAATCGCGCAGCTGATAACGCCGCAAATACGCCTCCATGGCGACGCTGGCAGACGCCAGTGCCGGGGCCAATTTGAGCCAGGCCAACACGGAATCACTGGAAGCATCCCAAACACTAGCGCGCAGCAATGCCACAAGCGCCGCACCGGCATGGGTGGTCGAGAGCATCCAACCGGTTTCATCGCGCACCATAGCGCCAGCGCCGTCTAGCAGGGCCTGAATGCGCCGGGTTAAGGCGCGGTCCGAACAAATCAAAGCCAAGGGGTAGCGGTCTGCCGCGATGTGCGCCAGCACGCTGGCCGCGACGCGCTGTGCCTCTTGCGCAGCATCGGTACAGGCGTGCAATTGCGGCGAAAACGAGGGTGAGGATGCGGACGCGGCGCTTTCGGCTACCAGCGGCATGCGCTGCAGGCCATGGCCCCAAGCGCGCTGCAATCCCTCAAGCAGTGGGTCAGCCGCCAAGCCTTCAAGCGCCAGCACGCAATCCACACCCACGCGTGCCTCAAGGCGGAACAAGACATCGGTGGCATAGCGTGAACTAGCGGCCCACTCCAGCGCTGCCGCCATGGCGATAGCCTCCCAGGCCGCGCCCGGCCCGGACCAGCCGCTTTCGCAAGCACTGCGGCTGGCCACGGCCCAGGCCGCGCGCTCCGCAGGCGCGCAGGCAGCCGCTAAGGGCGCGACCTCGTGCACCGCTTTGACCATGAGGGCGGCCAGCACATCGATTTGTTCCGCGCTGTAGCGCCCACGCCAGGAATGCAGCAGCGCGCGGGCTGTCAGGGTATCTGTCGCTTTGTCGCGGCGGATATCGGTGGGGCCTGCCTCAAACACGGCCAAGCTGGTGCTCCAGTTCATGGATGTCTCAAAGCGTGGGCCAAAACCATCGGGAAAACGCGTTGCCCACATGACTTGGGCTTGGCGCAATAGCTGGGCATAGGGCAGCAAAACCACGGTGCGTCCGGGGTGGGTGCCGATAGTCGCCATGCGCGAGGCAATGGTGTCCAGTAAGCCGCCCTGCGGTGCAAACCAGCACCAGGCGGCAGGCAAATCAAAGGGGAGCATGCGAGAAGAACCCGGCGACACGGGAAATTGGCCGTTTGAATGGGCGTTTTCTAGGTAGCTCATAGCGCTCGCCCTAAAACGCGAGGCCTTGTTTCTGTCACAATCGATTTCATATACGCGGTATTCACCACTTCCTGAGGAAACTTCCATGGCCAGCGAACTCGTCAAACACATCACCGACGCCACTTTTGAGGACGAGGTCTTGCACAGCACACAACCGATTTTGGTGGACTATTGGGCCGAATGGTGCGGCCCTTGCAAAATGATTGCCCCGATTTTGGACGAAGTCTCGGTGTCTTATGAAGGCAAACTGAAAGTGGCCAAGATGAATGTGGACGAAAACCGGGAAATCCCGGCCAAATTCGGTATCCGCGGCATCCCGACCCTGATGCTGTTCAAGGACGGCAAGTTGGCTGCCACCAAGGTGGGCGCCCTGAGCAAAGCCCAATTGGTGGCTTTTATCGACGAGCAACTGTAGTCCGGCGCCATCGGCTAGCGGCCCTGAGTTCCGAAGGCCGCCCGCCCGGCCCCAAGCCATCGAAACCGGCCTTAGCGCCGGTTTTTCAATTTTGGCAATTTTTCCTGTCATAATTCTCCCGTTCATGTAGCCCATACCCTTGGGCACCGATGCAACGGTGTTGAACCCCCAGGTGCTTCTTACCCCTACGCACCAGTCGGCACCCCCCCTCCCCTGATTTTTTGCCCACCGAATTTTCGGCTCCATCCCCCACGGGAAACATTCCATGCACTTAAACGAACTCAAGGCACTGCACGTGTCAGAAGTCCTCAAACAAGCCGAAGAGCTTGAAATCGAAAACACCGGCCGCATGCGCAAACAAGAGTTGATGTTTGCCATCATCAAAAAGCGGGCCCGTACCGGCGAGCAAATCATTGCCGATGGCGTGCTGGAAATCCTGCCCGACGGCTTTGGCTTTTTGCGCAGCCCAGACACCAGCTATACCGCCAGCACCGACGATATCTACATCAGCCCCAGCCAGGTGCGTCGTTTTAATCTGCACACCGGCGACATGATCGAAGGCGAAGTGCGCACGCCCAAAGACGGCGAGCGCTACTTTGCGCTGAACAAGCTGGACAAAGTCAACGGCGGCTCGCCCGAGAGCAATAAGCATAAAGTCATGTTCGAAAACTTGACGCCGCTGTTCCCCAAAGTGCAAATGCGCCTGGAGCAGGACAACAAAAGCGAAGAGAACATTACCGGACGCATCATCGACATCATCGCCCCCATAGGCAAAGGCCAGCGCGCCTTGCTG
>CANNEW010000282.1 GCA_947503685.1 Comamonadaceae bacterium
TCGGTTTGCGGCCAGCTGCCTTTTACCAACTGGGCCGCGCAGTCCTCAGGCAGCACGCGCGGGATGTTTTCGAGCAAGCCGCCGCCGGTAATGTGCGCCAGCGCCTTGATCGGGTGCGCCGCCAGCGCGGCCAATACGTTTTTCACGTAGAGCCGGGTCGGCTCCATCAAGGCTTGTTTGAACGGCTTGCCATCGAGCGTGGCCGGCAATTGTTCGCCTGCCCGTTCGATGCATTTGCGTACCAGACTAAAACCATTGGAATGCACACCGCTGGAGGCCAGGCCCAGCACGATGTCACCGGGTTTGACATCCGCGCCGCTCAGGATTTTGGATTTTTCTACCGCACCCACCGCAAACCCGGCCAGGTCGTATTCGCCCGCCGGGTACATGCCCGGCATTTCGGCGGTTTCGCCACCGATCAGCGCGCAGCCCGATAGCTCGCAGCCCTTGGCAATGCCGCCAATGACGGCGGCCGCTGTGTCCACATCGAGCTTGCCGCAGGCAAAGTAGTCCAGAAAAAACAAAGGCTCGGCGCCTTGCACCAGCACATCGTTCACGCTCATGGCCACCAGGTCGATGCCCACGGTGTCGTGCATATTCCATTCAAAAGCCAGTTTTAGCTTGGTGCCTACGCCGTCGGTCCCGCTGACCAGCACCGGTTCTTGGTAGCGCTTGGGCACCTCAAACATGGCGCCAAAGCCGCCGATGCCCGCTAGCACGCCTTCGCGCATGGTTTTACGCGCCAGCGGTTTGATGCGTTCGATCAGGGCGTCCCCGGCGTCGATGTCCACACCGGCCGATTTATAGGACAAAGGGCTGACGGCGGGCGGGGGCGAATGGGTCATGGAAGGTGCGCGGCTGGGGCAGGCATGCCTGCGAGAGTGGGATCGGGGCCTGCCCGATAGAATCAGCCTTCGATTTTACGGGCTTAGCCCAGCCCCCTTTTGGAGATGCATTGACGGACTCCCAAAAAAGCGCCGCCGCCTGGGCTGCCATTGTTGCCTTGTGCGTGCTGACTCTGTGGCTGCTGGCGCCCGTGCTCGCGCCTTTCGCAGTCGCCGCTGTGCTGGCCTATGCGCTCACCCCCTTGGTGGACTGGCTCGATGCCCGCTTGCGTGGCTGGCTGCCCCGCGTGCTGGCGGTGGTGTTGGTGGAATTGGGGGTGTTGGTGCTACTCGTGGGCTTGGTGCTGCTGCTGGTGCCGATTCTGGTTAAAGAGATACCGCTCATGCGTGAGCAACTGCCCGGTTTTCTGGAGCAGCTCAACGCCGCCGTGCAGCCCACGCTGCGCAAACTCGGCCTGCATTTCAGCCTGGAGCCTGCGGGCATCAAAGCCTTTGTCATGACCTACCTGAACGCCAATGTGGAAGATGCCATGGGCTCGGTCCTGTCTTCACTCAAGCTCGGTGGCAGCGCCGCTTTGGCGGTGGCGGGCAATTTGGTGCTTATCCCAGTGGTCTTGTTTTATCTGCTCATGGACTGGGAGCGCTTTATGACGGGGCTGCGTACGCTGATCCCGCCGCGTTACCGCGAGGGCACGCAAAGCTTTCTGATCGATGCCGACCAGGTGCTGGGCGAATACCTGCGGGGGCAGCTGGTGGTGATGGGCGTGCTCGCGGTGTATTACAGCGTGGCGCTGGCGTTGTTCGGCTTGGATTTGGCGCTGCCCATAGGCACGTTTACGGGTCTGGCGGTGTTTGTGCCTTATCTGGGCTTTGGCTTGGGTCTGGTGCTGGCGCTGTTAGCCGGATTGTTGGAGTTCTCGGCCAATTCCGGCCCATCCTATGCCCTGACCATGGTGGCCGTGGTCTTTGGCCTGGGCCAGTTGCTGGAGAGCTTTTTCCTTACCCCGCGCCTGGTGGGCGAGCGCATTGGCCTGCACCCGCTGGCCGTCATCTTTGCGCTGATGGCTTTTGGGCAGCTCTTCGGTTTTGTCGGCATTTTGGTGGCCCTGCCGGCCAGCGCCGTGCTGCTGGTGGCCATACGCCGTTTGCGCAGTAGCTATATGGCCAGCGGCCTCTACCAGCGCTAATAGATGGTGATGCGGCAAATCGCGCTCGATATAGCCATGCCCGGCCCGGCGACGCTGGACAATTTCTTCCCAGGCCCCAATAGCGCAGCGCATGAGCACTTGCAGCGCATAGTGCAGGGCCAGCAAGTGCCAGACGCTTTGGCCGTGCCTACTTATCTGTGGGGCCCTGAAGGAAGTGGCAAGACCCATTTGCTGCGCGCAGTGCAAGAAGGCCTGCGCGCGCGTGGCGCCAGTGCCGGTTGCATGGACGCATCCGGTGCCGCGCCGCCTGATTTCGACGAATCCTGGGCCATGGTGCTGATGGATGATGTGCACCTGTATTCCGCCGAGCAGCAACACACCGCGTTTGGGTGGTTTGTGCAGGCGCACAGCTTGCAACGCCCGGTGCTGGCCGCGGGCAGCAGCGCACCGGCCGATTTGCTTTTGCGCGAAGACCTGCGCACCCGCCTGGGCTGGGGCCATATATTTGTCTTGCAGCCCTTGGGTGAAGCGCACAGCCGCGCGGTCTTGCGCCAAGCGGCCGATGCGCGGGGCTTGTTCCTGAGCGACGAGGTGATGGACTACACCTTGCGCCGCTTCAGCCGCGACCTGGGCAGCTTGCTGGCCCTGCTCGACGAGCTAGACCGCTACGCGCTGCAAACCCAGCGCGCTATCACTATCCCCCTGATCCGCTCGATGTTGGAGAACACATGAGTTTGCCCAAGCTGGCCTTGTTTGACCTGGACCACACGCTGATTCCCTTTGATTCCGATTACAGCTGGGGCCAGTTCACGGTGCGCCTGGGTTGGACCGACCCGGTGGAGTTCGTGCGGCGCAACGATGCTTTTTACGCCCAGTACAAAGCCGGCACCATGGATATTTATGAATACGCCCGCTTTGCCACCGCCGCTTTCGTGCAGCGTGGCGAAGAGGCGGCCTGCCAAGCGCATGCGCTTTTTATGGAAGAAGTCGTTAAGCCCGGCCTCTTGCCTCAAGCTTTTGCACTGGTAGGCCAGCACAAAGCCGAAGGCGCTACCGTGATCGTGGTGACGGCGACCAATGAATTTGTCACCCGCCCGATTGCCGCCGCTCTGGGTGCCGACGAATTGATGGCCGTCGATTTGCAGCGCGACACCGCGCCCGGTGGCAGTGGCTGGTTTACCGGCGAAGTGCGCGGCATACCCAGTTTTCGCGAAGGCAAGGTGGCGCGTGTAGAGGCCTGGCTGGCGGCGCGCAATTTAGGCTGGCAGGATGTACACAGCACTTTTTACTCGGACTCTATCAATGACCTGCCGCTTTTGGAAAAAGCCAATGTGCCGGTAGCCACCAACCCGGACGAGCCCTTGCGCGCGATTGCCCAGGCGCGCGGATGGCGCATACTCGAACTCTTCGCCTGAAGGCGACGCGCCCTAGCCCCACACACGCAGGCCCGGCGCAACCATAGTTTTTATGATCAAAAATTTCATTACCAACTTGTTGGCTAAGGCCACCGGCAGCAGCAGTACCGACGGCAAACCCTCGCTGGGTAAACGCGTGGACGTGCCGGCGAAAACCCATGGCATCGATCCCACCCTGGTCGATGAGCGCGCC
>CANNEW010000283.1 GCA_947503685.1 Comamonadaceae bacterium
ATGATGGCCGAGTTACCGACTACGCCCAGGCGCGGCAGCACGGTGAACAGGATGGTGAACCCGGTTCCATACAAAAACGTCAGCAGGCCCAGGCCGATCCAGCCGGCCTCGGCGGTGGGCCAGTGCATGCCGCCATTGAGTTCGGCGCCCAGCGATGCCAACACGCCCACGGTCAGCATGGTGGTGAATGTGCGTACCCGGCCATCGAGTTCACTGGCCTCGTGTTGCGTCAGGACCAGCGCCAGACCAAAAAACGCCGATGCCGCAAACGCAAAAGCCACACCCACGCCAATCTCTTGCCAGTGCGCTAGCGCACCCAGTCCCGAGATCGCGCCCGATACGTCCAGCGCCAGCGACAGGCCCACAAGCAAAAACGGGATGGCTAGCAGCAGTGCGTGCTCGGGCCGGTGGCCGTAGAGCGCACGCGCCCACAGTGCGGTGCTCAAGGGGTAGGTATTAAAGGCCAGTAATGCCAAGGCGACGGGCAGGCGCGCCACCGAGGAATAAAGGCAAATACTTTGCGCGGTGATCACCAAGCCGATAGCCGGTAGAAGCAAACGGTGTCGTGCGCTAAAGGCCCATGGCACGCGGGCACCCCACAAAATCAGCGCTAGCACGACGGCCGTTACGACGCTGCGGGCGCTGACCGCCGTCAGCACATCAACGCCGTTATTAAAGGCAAAGCGCGCGGCAACGTGGTTGGCGCCCATCATCAATGCGATCAGGAGCAGGGTGGCAAAGGCCGCGCCCGAAAGCGCTTTGGTGTCTTGCATCTCAGTAGCCCATGCCCGAAGGCTTGTGCGGCGCAGTCTGGCCTTTGAAACGCGCGGCTAGCCCACGGGTATGTTGCATCAACAAGTTGGTATCCAGGCCCACACAAATAAACAAAACGCCCAGCTCCAGGTAGCGCCGCGCCAGCGCTTCATTCGTGGTCAGGATGCCAGGCGCCTTACCCGCGCGCAGGATGCGGGCGATGGCGTCTTCAATCTGGGCGAGGACCTGCGGATGCTCGGTTTGGCCGGGAAAGCCCAGCGATGCGGACAAATCGGCCGGGCCGATAAATACGCCGTCCACACCCGGCGTGGCGCAAATGGCGTCCAAATGCTCCAGGCCGAGTGCGGTTTCCACTTGCACCAGCACGCAAACCTGGCCATTGGCCTCTTGCGCATAGTTGGCGATATGGCCCCAGCGCGAAGCACGGGCGCCGGCCATGCCGCGCACGCCGCCCTGGCCGTCGGCCTGCGGGTAGCGTGCCGCTTGCACCATGGCGTGGGCTTGCGCTGCGCTTTCCACCATGGGTATTAACAAGGTTTGCACCCCCAGGTCGAGGTACTGCTTGACCAGCACCGGGTCGCCCACCGGCAGGCGGGCCAACACCTGGTTGCCGGGCACCCCAGCAATGCTCTGGGACTGCGCCAGGATCGAGGGCAGGGTATTGGGCGCGTGTTCGCCGTCGATCAACAGCCAGTCAAAGCCGGCCAAAGCACATATCTCGGCGCTCAGGGGGTTAGCCAGGCCCAGCCATAGGCCGATTTGGGCCTGACGCGCCAGCAGCGATTGCTTGAACAGATTGCGAGGGTTTTGCATAGCTTGGGGGCGGTCTGTGTACCGGCAGGCTCGTTGAGAACGGGGCCCAATTGTGTACCCAGTCGGTCGCAGCATGGTGCAGCGCCTCACCTTATTTATTTTAGGCTTCAACAATTGAGGCTGTAATGACTGTATGCTCCGACGGCAGTGCAGCAACAGGAGTCTTGATGAAAATCGTTTGTATTGGCGGTGGCCCCTCGGGCTTGTACTTTGCGTTACTCATGAAAAAGCTGGGCGCGCACCACGACATCACGGTGGTCGAGCGCAACAAGCCTTATGACACTTTCGGCTGGGGCGTGGTATTTTCTGACCAGACCATGGGCTATATGCAGCAATGGGACCGCGAATCGGCCGCCGAAATCAAGCAGGCCTTTAACCACTGGGACGACATCGAGCTGCATTTCAAAGGCCGCGTCATCAGTTCGGGCGGCCACGGCTTTGTCGGCATAGGGCGTAAAAAACTACTCAATATTTTGCAAGCGCGTTGCGAGGCGCTGGGCGTCAAGCTCTTGTTCGAGCAAGACGCCGATTCGGACCTGGACTTTCCCGATGCCGACCTCATCATCGCCAGCGACGGCTTTAACTCCAAAGTGCGCTCGCGCCTTCCCGAGGTTTTCCAGCCGGACATCGTGACCCGGCCCAACCGCTATATCTGGTTGGGCACCCGCAAGCTCTACGACGCCTTCACCTTTTTGTTCGAAAAAACCGAACACGGCTGGTTGCAAGCGCATATCTACAAGTTTGACGAAAACACCTCTACGTTTATTGTGGAATGCCCGGAAGAAGTCTGGAAGGCCCACGGCCTAGACCAAGCCGACCAGGACCAGTCCATCGCCTTTTGTGAAAAGGTTTTTGCCGCTAATTTGCAAGGCGAAAAGCTGATGACCAACGCGCGCCACTTACGCGGCTCGGCTTGGCTCAATTTCCAGCGCATCACCTGCAAACAATGGTCGCACTTCAACGGCAACAGCCATGTGGTGTTGATGGGCGATGCGGTGCACACAGCGCACTTTGCCATTGGCTCAGGCACCAAACTGGCCTTGGAAGACGCCATTGAATTGGTGCGCCAGTTCACCCAGCACGGTGATACGCCGGTACATATTCCGCAAGTGCTGGTGCATTACCAAAAGCTGCGCGCCGTCGATGTGATCCGCCTGCAAAACGCAGCCTGGAACGCTATGGAATGGTTCGAGGTCTGCGGCCAGCGCTATTGCGACCAGCTGGAGCCCGAGCAGTTCATGTATTCCATGCTCACGCGCAGCCAGCGTATCAGCCACGAAAATCTGCGTCTGCGCGATGCCGGTTGGCTGGAAGGCTATGAACGCTGGTTTGCCGCGCGTGCCAACTCCGATGACGGGCGTCCGCCCATGTTTACGCCTTTTACGCTGCGCTCTGTCACCCTGAAAAACCGGGTGGTGGTGTCCCCCATGGCGCAGTACCAATGTGTCGATGGGCGGGTGGCCGATTACCACCTGGTGCACCTTGGCGCTCGCGCCATGGGCGGCGCGGCCATGGTGATGGCCGAGATGACCTGCACCAGCCCGGATGCGCGCATCACCCCCGGCTGCCCCGGCTTGTGGAACGACCAGCAAATGCAAGACTGGCGCCGCATTGTCGATTGGGTGCATAGCCAAACCGATGCCAAGATCGCGCTGCAAATCGGCCATGCCGGTGCCAAGGCCTCTACCTGCGTGCCCTGGCAGGGCGCGGGCATGGACCAGCCCTTGCCCGAGGGCAATTGGCCGCTGCTGGCCGCTTCTGCCCGGCCCTATCTGGACGAAGGCCCGGTGCCGCGCGCCATGGACCGCGCAGACATGGACAGGGTCAAAGCCGACTTTGTAGCGGCTACTTTACGCGCTGTAAAAGCCGGTTTTGACTGGCTGGAATTGCACTGCGCGCACGGTTATTTACTCTCGGGCTTTATCTCGCCTTTGACCAATCTGCGCACCGACGCATATGGCGGAACGCTGGCCCATCGCTTGCGCTACCCGCTAGAAGTTTTTGAAGCC
>CANNEW010000284.1 GCA_947503685.1 Comamonadaceae bacterium
CAAGGAAGACAGTTGCGACGAATGGGTGCGATTGACCTCCGAAGCCAAATCAAACAACACCGCCACCGCCTCGGGCGTGCCAAAGTCCTGGTCCATCGCCGCCTTGAAACGATCCGCGTAGGGCGCAGTCCAATCGATCTGCATCGCTTGGGCTTGGGGTGGTACCGCTTGCAAACAGGTGTACAGGCGTTTGAGCGCAATGCGCGCGTCTTCAATATGCGCGTCGCTGTAATTGAGCGCGCTACGGTAGTGGGAACGAACCACAAAAAACCGGGTGGTCTCGGCGTCAAAGCGCGCCAATATTTCTTGGATGGTAAAAAAATTGCCCAGGCTTTTGGACATTTTCTCGTTGTCCCGCGTCACAAAACCGTTGTGCATCCAATAGCGCGCCAAAGGCTTGCCGCTGGCCGCCTCGCTCTGGGCGATTTCGTTTTCATGGTGCGGAAAGGGAAGATCGGCCCCACCGCCGTGAATGTCGATCGACTCACCCAGTAGCTGGCAAGCCATGGCTGAGCACTCGATATGCCAGCCGGGGCGACCGGGCCCATACACGCTGTCCCACTTAGCCTCTTGCGGCTCGGATTCCTTGGCAGCTTTCCACACCACAAAGTCCAGCGGGTCGCGCTTACCTTCATCGACGGCAACGCGCTCGCCGGCACGCAATTGGTCGATGGACTTACCCGACAACTTGCCGTATCCCTCAAACTTGCGCACCGCAAAGTTCACATCTTGGTTACTGGCGCGGTAGGCATAGCCCTTGGTTTCCAGTGTCTGGATTAAGCTGAGCATTTGCGGCACAAAGTCGGTGGCCCGAGGCTCGTGCGTGGGGCGCTCAACGCCAAGTGCATCGGCATCTCGGTGCAGAGACTGCACCATGCGCTCGGTCAGCGCGCCAATGGTTTCCCCGTTGTCCAGTGCACGGCGTATGATTTTATCGTCAATGTCGGTGACATTGCGTACATAGGTGACCTGGTAGCCGCTCGCTTTTAGCCAGCGCTGGACCACATCAAACGCCAGCATTGAACGCGCATGGCCTAGGTGACAATCGTCATACACCGTCATACCGCAGACGTACATGCGCACGTGGCCGGGCTGTAATGGTGTGAAGTCCTCCAGTTGCCCGGATAAGGTGTTATGAAGTCGCAAACCCATGGGAATTAAAGTAGTCTCTTGCCATTTTTGGGGCGGAACAAAGCGGCTGATCACGGCAAGTATCAGGCCCCGCGCGCAGGCGCATGGGTAAAAAGCCCTCCGCTACAATCCCGCGCAGTATAAAGGCGGCACTTTCGTTGGCCTGTCATCTTTAAGAAATTGTTACGCCCTCACCATGCGAAAAAGTCCGCGTTTTGCTGTTTGTCTGCTGTCACTTCTATTGACAAGCGTTCTGGCCGGCAAGGCATGGGCCGATGACTTCAGCGAAGTAGCCCAACTCAGCCGCGAGGGCAAGTTTGTCGAAGCGCTGGCCAAGGCAGAGGTCTATCTCAGCTCCCGCCCCAAAGACGCGCAAATGCGCCTGCTCAAAGGCTTGGTTCAACGCGATGCGGGCAAGCCGGCTGATGCCATCGGCACCTTCACGCGCATGAACGAAGACTTCCCAGAGTTGCCCGAACCCTATAACAACCTGGGCGTTATCTACGCGGATCAAAACCAGTTGGATAAAGCGCGCACCGCGTTTGAAATGGCGCTGCGCACCAACCCCAGCTATTCGACAGCGCATGAAAACTTGGCCGACGTGTATGGCCGCCTCTCCAGCGCGGCTTATAACAAGGCCTTGCAAATTGACCTGAGCAATGCCGCGGTAGCACCCAAACTGGCCCTGGTGCGCCAAATCATCACGCTCAATCCGACCAAACTCAGTGCCGCGCAGCTAGCAGCGCTGCCTAGAGTGCAGCCCGCCCCGGCAGCGCCCGCCACGCAGGTGGCCATCGCCGCTACCAAAGCCAGCCCCGAACCGGCGCCCAAAGCCGCGCCCTTGCCTGAACCCGCAGTTAAGCCGGAGCGCGAACCCGCTCCTGCAGCACGCAAACCAGTGGACGATACCCCGCCAGCGACCAGTAAATCGGCGACCACCAAAGCGGCGCCTGCCCCGCTGGTCGACACCACAGCCAACCGCGAAGTCGAACAGGCGGTGCAACGCTGGGCCACAGCCTGGAGCGACAAGGATCTCAAGGCGTATTTTGCGGCTTATGGCCGGGACTTTGATCCGGCGGGCAAACAGAGCCGTAATGCATGGGAAGAGGAAAGGCGTGCGCGCATCGAAGGCAAAGCTAGTATTTCGATCCAAATTACCGATTTGCAGACGCTGGTGCGTGGTAACACCGCGCTGGTCAAATTCCGCCAGAACTACCGCGCCAACGGTATTGCCATTTCCAGCCGCAAAACCTTGGAAATGGTGCGCCAGGGCGACAACTGGAAAATTGTCCGTGAGGCGGTCGGTGGGTGATTTTTCGCATTCCCGCGCATCCCAGCCCCTGATCAAGCCGAACGGGTGGCGCAGCGGGCCCCGGGTAATTGCTTATCTGGGCTTGGCCTTGACTTTGGTGACATTCAACCTGGCACATGCTGGCACCGCCATTGCAGCCAACAACACGCCTGGGCTATCCCGCGCGGACGGCTATTCCGAGCAAAGACTATTGGAAGTATTTGCACTGATGGCGCGCGGCCAAAGCCGCGAGGCCTTGGCCAAAGCGGAAAAGCTGGTGCAGGACTACCCCCATTTCCAACTCGCGCAATTGGTCTATGGCGATTTACTGGCGGCACGCACACGCCCCTTGCAAACCTTGGGCGACATGGCGCCCGATGCCGCCCGTGCCGGTGCAGCCACCTTGGCGGACTTGCGGGAAGAAAGCAAGCAACGTATCGGTAGTGTCAAAGAGCGCCCTCCCGAGGGCTTTGTGCCCAGCCAGTTTTTAAAAATGGCGCCGCGGACGCGCAGCGCCATCGCCATCGATGCGTCCCGCTCCCGCCTGTATTTGTTTGAAAACACGCCCACGGGCTTGCAACTGCAAGCAGACTATTACGTGTCTTTGGGCAAAGCCGGCGTGTCCAAATCGCAGGAAGGTGACCAACGCACACCGCTGGGGGTCTATTTCATCAGCAGCCGGCTCGATCGCAAAACCCTGACAGACTTTTACGGGATCGGCGCCCTAACCCTGAATTACCCCAATATGCTCGACGTGCGGCGCGGCAAATCGGGCAGCGGAATTTGGCTGCATGGCACACCGCCCGACCAGTTTGCGCGCGCCCCCCATGCCACCGACGGCTGCCTGGTGCTGTCCAATCCGGATATACGCACTCTCATGGAAACCACCACCGTGCGCAACACGCCGGTGGTTGTGGCCTCGCAATTGGTCTGGAAGTCAGCCAAGCAACTGGAAGACCCGGCAAAGTCCTTTGCCACGACGCTGGAGAGTTGGCGTACCGCCAAGTCCTCTGGCGATTTGAAAAAAACCCTGGCCTTTTACACACCGGATTTTTCCAGCTACGGCAAAAGCCTGGACCAGTTCACGCCCCTGCTCAAAGCCGAAATGAAAGCGTCCAAAGGCCGCAATGTAGAACTGAAAGATGTGTCCTACTTTCAGTGGAGCGACTCTGCT
>CANNEW010000285.1 GCA_947503685.1 Comamonadaceae bacterium
GCTTCGTTGGCGCTGCCCGAGGTGTCGCCGGCGACGACGATCTTGGCCGCTTCAGCGGGGTTTTTCACCGCGTCATTCCAGCCTTTGAGGCTGGCCTTCACGAACTTGGCCATGCGGGCCACAAAGGCCGGGTCTTTCAGGTTGGACTCCAGCACATACAGGCCGTCTTCCAGCGAAGCGACGCCTTCTTTTTCATAGAAGAAGGTGACCAATTCGCTTTCCTTGACGCCTGCATCCACCACTTGCCAGTATTCGTTGTAAATCATGGTGGAGATACAAGCGGCCTGGTTTTGCAAGAGCGGATCGACGTTAAAGCCTTGCTTCAAGATCTTGATGTCCGAGTCAGTTTTGTAGCCCAGCTTGGTCATCCAGTTGAGAAAGGGGTACTCGTTACCGCCGTACCAAACGCCCAAGGTTTTGCCTTTAAGGTCCTTAGGTGTGGACACGCCACTGGACTTTTTGCAGGTCAGCATCAGGCCAGATTGGTTGAACACCTGGGCCACGTTGACCAGCGGTACACCGGCTTCGCGCGCGGCCAGGGCCGAGGGCATCCAGTCCACCACGATGTCGGCTTGCTTGCCGGCGATCACTTGTGTGGGCGCAATATCGGGGCCGCCCGGCTTGATGGTGACTTCCAGACCTGCATCTTTGTAGTAGCCCTTGGCTTGTGCCACGTAGTAGCCGGCAAACTGTGCTTGCGGCAGCCACTTGAGCTGGATCGTTACTTTGTCAGCCGCATGGGCCGCGACCGCACCAATGGATAGCAGAGCCGCTGCCAGGGTGGTGCTTAGTTTCAAACGCATCTTCATAGAAAAACTCCTAGGGTTAAGGACACAGGGGAAAAATAGCTTGCCCGTAAGGTTAAGCCGGGGAACAGGTCTTGTCCATCGGGACAAGAAAAAATTTTGAAGCAGCCATCATTTTTTACCTCGCACCGACGGGTGCCAGAAGGCGGCACGCTTTTCGATGGATACCAATAGCGCATATACCGCCGACCCTGTGACCGCCGCCACCGCTACTGCAGCCCAGACCAGGCCCATATTCATGCGCGTGGCTTCGGTGGAAATACGAAAACCCAGGCCCGAGGTGGGCGAGCCGAAAAACTCCGCCACGATGGCGCCTATGAGTGCTAGCGTGGCATTGACCTTCAGCGCCGACATGAGGAAGGGCAGCGCCGTGGGCAGACGCAGCGACCACAGTGTGCGCCAGTAGCTGGCAGCGTAGCTGTACATCAGCTCGCGCTCCAGCCGGTCTGCTGCGCGCAGCCCAGCCAGCGTGGACACCAGCATGGGGAAGAAAGTCATCAGCACCACCACCGCTGCTTTGGAAGGCCATTCAAAGCCAAACCACATGACGGCAATCGGCGCCACGCCCACCAGCGGAATCGTGCTGGTGAGGGATGCCAGCGGCAGCAGGCCGCGCTGCAAAAACGGCATGCGGTCGATGGCAATGCCCACACAGAAGCCCAGGCCCGAGCCCAGCACCCAGCCCAGGGCGACGGCACGCACCACGGTTTGTACAAAGTCGGTTTGCAGCGTGCCCAGGTGTTCGCCAAAGGCGGCTGCGATCAGGCTGGGGGCGGGCAGCAGCACGCGCGGCACGTCCATGGCTACGGTCATCAATTGCCAGAAATACAGCAGCCAGCCGCCAAACAGCAGCGCCGAAGCGCTGGCGTAAATACGCGGACCGTCGATAGCGGCTAAGCGGCGAATACCGCTGACAGCCAGCAAGGCCACTACCAGGCTGGCACCCCAGAAGGTGCCGCCTTTGGGCGTAGCCGGATCGGCCAGCGGTGAGACCAACAAGGCCCAGGCGCTGACTATGCCAGCGAGCACCACCAACGCACTGATGCGCAGATCGGGTGGGGAGCTTTGTGCGTTCATACCTGCCTGCGCTTTCCAAGCACCAAGGCTTCCAGGGCGCCCATCGCGGCGGTCAGTGCCAGGCCGACAAAGGCCGACATCACCAGCGCCGACCAGATTTGTACGGTCTGCCCGTAGTAGCTACCGGTCAGCAATCGCGCGCCCAGGCCCGCTTGCGCGCCGGTGGGCAGCTCGGCCACCATGGCGCCGACCAAGCCGGCTGCAATGCCCACGCGCAGCGCTGGAAACAAAAACGGCAATGCCGCGGGCAGGCGCAGCATCCACAAAGCCTGCCAGCGTGTGGCGGCGTAGGTGTGCATCATTTCGGTCTCAATCACCTGCGGGGAACGCAGGCCTTGGACCATGGCCACGGTGACCGGGAAGAAGCACAAATACATGGCGATCACTGCCTTGGGCGCCACGCCCGAAAAGCCCATGGTGCCCAAAATCACCAGCACGATAGGCGCAATTGCCAGCACGGGGATGGACTGCGAAGCCACGATCCAGGGCAGCAGGGCTTTGTCTAAGGTGCGCGAATGCACGATGCACACCGACAGCACCAGGCCTAGCAGTGTGCCCATCACAAAACCGACCAAAGTGCTTTCCCCGGTCACGGCCACATGAAACAGCAAATTACGCGGCGAGGTGACAGGCCAGTCCACCAGGCTGCTGTAAAGGTCCAAGGCCACCTGATGCGGCGCGGGCAGTACTGGGCGCTGCGCCACCATGGTGGCGGCTACCAGGTCTTGCCAAGTCCATGCGCCTTTGGGTTCGAGCACGCGCTCAATCGCGCCGGGTGCATTCAGGTATACCGTTAGCGCGTACCACAGGGCCAACGTAAACAGCAGCACCACCGCAATCGGCAGGCCTTGTTCTGAAACGCGTTGGCCCCAAGAGGGCGGCGGCGCGCTAGTCGTTGTGGCCATCGGCTAGTGCCTCGCGTACTTGGTGGGCCATGTCCATAAATTCGGGCGAGTCGCGCAAGCCCAAATGCCGCTCGTCGGGCAGGCTGGAGTCGATGACGCGAACGATGCGCCCGGGCCGGGGCGACATAACCACGATGCGAGTGGACAGATACACCGCCTCGGCAATCGAGTGGGTCACAAACACCACGGTGCGGCGCTCGCGCTGCCAGAGTTGTTGCAGTTGCTCGTTGAGCCGGTCGCGGGTGATTTCGTCCAGCGCACCGAAGGGCTCGTCCATCATCAGGATGCGTGGCTCAAAGGACAGCGCGCGCGCAATCGAAGCCCGCTGTTGCATGCCGCCCGAGAGTTGCCAGGGGTATTTGTTTTCAAAACCGGCGAGGCCCACGCGGGCCAGTTGCTCGCGGGCTATCGCATCACACTGGGCAGCGCTCTTGCCCTGGATTTGCAAAGGCAGCTTGACATTGCCCAGCACCGTGCGCCAGGCAAACAGCGCAGGCGCCTGAAAAACATAGCCATAGGCACGCGCCAGCCGCGCCTCGTGCGGCGATACGCCGTTGACCTGCACCGTGCCCGAGGTGATGTGCTCCAGGTCTGCAATCACGCGCAAGAGCGTGGTCTTGCCACAGCCCGAGGGGCCGATGAGCGAGACAAACTCGCCCGGCGCAATCGTCAGGTCAATGTCGGCCAATGCGTGGACCGGGGCCTGCTGGGGGTTGTAGATCAGGGAAGCCTTGCGCACTTCTACGGCAGGAACCGAGGAAGG
>CANNEW010000286.1 GCA_947503685.1 Comamonadaceae bacterium
AATGGAGGGCTTGGGTGTAAACAGTGCCTTTTGCACCATTCGATTAACCGACGGCGCTGCCTCGCCTGCAGCCGATTTGACCAGGAGCCAACCATGGCAGTTCAGCAAAACAAAAAATCCCCCTCCAAGCGCGGCATGCACCGTTCGCACAATGCGCTGGTCGTGCCCGGCATTGCGGTGGAGCCAACCACCGGCGAAATCCATTTGCGCCACCATATCAGCCCGACCGGCTTTTACCGGGGCCGCAAAGTCATTAAGACCAAATCAGAAGCCTGACCCGCGCGGTCAGCCCCAAGCCCGAAGCTGCATCGACTGTAGCTTCGGGCTTTTTTCTTGTCCACGCGCTTAGCTCCGTGAATCCACTTTATCCCCCGCACGCTGCATGATTACCATCTCAGTTGACTGTATGGGCGGGGATTTTGGTCCCCCGGTCACCCTCCCGGCCTGCCGTAACTTCCTGGCTTCGCATCCAGACGCCCACTTGGTTTTAGTGGGTTTGCCGCAGGCCTTGGCTGATTTTTCCCACTCCCGCATCACCAAGGTGTTTGCCAGTGAGGTGGTGGAGATGGACGATGCGCTGGAAATCGCTTTGCGCAAGAAAAAAGACTCCTCCATGCGCGTGGCCATCGAACAGGTGCGCGACGGGCTGGCGCAAGCTGCGGTCTCTGCCGGCAATACCGGCGCCCTGATGGCAATTGCCCGCTATGTACTCAAAACACTGGAGGGTATTGAGCGCCCTGCGCTGGCCGGGCAAATCCCTAACGCTAAGGGCCATGCGACTACCGTGCTGGATTTGGGTGCCAATGTCGATTGCACGGCCTTGCATTTGCTGCAATTTGCAGTCATGGGTTCTGCGCTGGTGTCGGTGACCGACAGCGTCAGTGCTCCTACGGTGGGTTTGCTCAACATCGGTTCGGAAGTGATCAAGGGCAATGAGACGATCAAAGAATCCGGCGAGTTGCTGCGTGCAGCAGCGGCCAGCGGCGATCTGAATTTTTTCGGCAATGTCGAAGGCAATGATATTTTCAAAGGCACGGTGAATCTCGTCGTCTGTGATGGTTTTGTCGGCAATGTGGCCCTAAAAACCAGCGAGGGCCTGGCTGGCATGATTGTTGGATTCCTAAAAGAGGAATACGGTCGCAATGCGGTGACCAAACTGGCGGCGCTGGCCTCGGCCCCGGTTTTATCCGCACTCAAGCGGCGCATTGACCATCGGCGTTACAACGGTGTGGCCTTGCTCGGTTTGCGCGGCCTGGTTTTTAAAAGCCACGGTTCGGCGGATGAATTGGCGTTTTCCAGTGCCTTGGGCCGCGCGTATGATGCCGTGCAGAACAATTTATTAGAGCGCGTGCGAACGCGCATTGCGCATGCGGCGCCCTTGCTTAACGCGCAAGCGCCCGCCTCCACGCAGGACTAAGCTCCCGATCCGGATTTTTCATGAGCAGCTTTTCACGTATTACAGGTACCGGCAGTTATCTTCCTCCTAGGCGGCTCAGCAATGCCGATATGGTGGCGCGCCTGGCGCAGGACGGTATTGAGACATCGGACGACTGGATCGTCGAGCGCAGCGGCATCAGCGCCCGCCACTTTGCAGACGAGGGTATTGTTTGCAGTGATTTGGCCTTGCATGCCTGCCAGGCGGCTTTGCAAACGGCGGGCCGCTCGCCCCTTGATGTCGATCTCATCATCGTTGCCACCTCCACGCCGGACATGGTGTTTCCCTCTACAGCTTGTATTTTGCAAGGCAAGCTCGGTGCTATCGGCGGCGCGGCCTTGGATGTGCAGGCGGTTTGCAGCGGATTTGTCTATGCGCTGACCGTTGCCGATGCGCTGATCAAAACCGGTAGCGCCCGCTGCGCACTCGTCGTCGGGGCGGAAATTTTCTCCCGCATCTTGGATTTCAAGGACCGGGGCACCTGCGTGCTCTTTGGTGATGGCGCCGGTGCGGTGGTACTGGAAGCCTCGGACACGCCGGGCATTTTGTCCACCGACTTGCATGCCGATGGGCGACATGTCGATATTTTGTGCGTCCCAGGCCATGTGCAAGGAGGACTTGTGAGTGGCGTTCCTTTGCTCAAAATGGCGGGGCAGGCGGTATTCAAATTGGCAGTGGGCGTGCTTGAAGATGCGGCCCGTGCCGTTTTGTCCAAGGCGGGTAAGACGGAGTCAGATGTCGACTGGCTGGTGCCGCACCAGGCCAATATCCGCATCATTCAAAGCACGGCTAAAAAGCTCAAGCTGCCCATGGAAAAAGTCATGGTGACGGTAGATCAGCATGGCAACACGTCGGCGGCGTCCATACCTCTGGCACTTGATGTCGGCGTACGCAGCGGGCGAATCCAAACGGGCCAAACCCTTTTACTAGAAGGTGTGGGCGGCGGGTTTACCTGGGGCGCAGTTTTGCTGACGCTGTAATCTTGGAGTGCTTAGGCCCTTGCACACCCGACTTCTTTACCCATTTTCTGAGGGCTTGAATCGATGAAGCCGTTTGCTTTTGTTTTTCCCGGCCAAGGCTCCCAGTCGGTGGGCATGCTCGATGCATGGGGCAATCACCCGGTGGTGCGCGCGGTGCTGGACGAGGCCTCGCAGGCTCTCCATGAAGATATCGGCGCCTTGATCCGCGAGGGCAGCAAAGAAGCCTTGGCCCTGACGACCAATACCCAGCCGGTGATGCTGGTGGCCGGTGTTGCCGCTTACCGGGTATGGATGGCCGAGGTGGGCATTGCGCCGCAGGCCGTGGCCGGACATTCCCTGGGAGAGTACGCCGCCCTGGTGGCAGCGGGCGCCTTAACGCTGGCCGATGCGGTGCCGCTGGTGCGCTTGCGCGGTCAGGCCATGCAGGAAGCCGTGCCGGTGGGCCAGGGCGCGATGGCGGCTATTTTGGGTATGGACCCTGCGCGGGTGGCGGCTTTGTGCGCTGAGGTGGCAGCCGAGTTTTCGCCTGAAAGCGGCGAAGTGGTGGAGGCGGCTAATTTCAACGACAAGGCCCAGACGGTGATTTCCGGCACCAAAGCAGCCGTCGAGCGGGCCTGCGAAGTGCTCAAAGCCCAAGGGGCTAAGCGCGCTTTGTTACTTCCGGTATCGGCCCCGTTCCATTGCGCATTGATGCAGCCGGCGGCGCTGATACTGCGTGATCGCCTGCGCCAGATTGCGATTGCCAGCCCGCAGATTCCACTGGTCAACAATATTGACGTGATGCAGGAAAGCGACCCCGAGCGTATCCGTGACGCTTTGTACCGCCAGGCCTTCGGGCCGGTGCGCTGGGTGCAAACCGTGCAATCCTTCAAAGCGCGGGGTCTGGAGCACATAGTCGAATGCGGCCCTGGCAAGGTTTTGAGTAGCATGGTCAAGCGCATTGATGCATCCTTGGGCGCTTTCGCGGTATTTGATCCGGCCACTTTGGCCGAAACACAGGCGGGTTTGCAATGAATTCGATCGATTTTGCAGGGCAAGTGGCCCTGGTGACCGGCGCCTCGCGCGGAATTGGTGCGGCAATTGCCTTGG
>CANNEW010000287.1 GCA_947503685.1 Comamonadaceae bacterium
GTTTATGCCACACGCGAAGTCACGGGACAACGCCATTAAGTCTCTGGCACGACAGTTTGACATCGTGCTAGATATAACCGGACTTAAGGTCAGTAACGTTGGCGAGCCACGCAGCCTGTACAGCTTGCGCCACAGCAGCATCATGTTCCGGTTGATGTTTGGTAGAACGGTCGATACGTTAACGCTTGCGAGAAACGCCCGAACTAGCCCTGAAATGATAGATCGCTTCTACGCTGCTCCGCTGCAAGGTGAGATGAATATTGGCGAACTGCAAAGTAAACGCAGACCGCGTCCTTGGGAATAGCACTTAGGGTGTCGGGTACCGAGTAGAAATCACCACCCTGATTTGACAAGTACTTCACCACAATTTTTCGTAGCCCATTTTTTTACGAGCACAGGACCCAATCGGGCAGCGCATGCGGGCATCAAAAAAGCCCTACAGCGCACTTTTACGCATGAGGGCTGGACTGAGTAGCAGGGAAACGAAATTGCTGCTTTTAGGGCTAAAAAATTTATGCCTTTTTCTTCAAACGACTTACTAGCGCTTGAAACAAAAAAGCACTGCGATCTGAACAGTGCTTTTCTCAAATCTGGTGGGTCGTAGTGGGATCGAACCACTGGCTTCCACCGTGTGAAGGTGGCACTCTACCGCTGAGTTAACGACCCAGATTCTTATCGGTCCGCTATTGTGACACAGCGACGATTCGCGTTCAGAAGTCCTTCAATAAATCATCGCTTCAACGAACAAAATTCGTTATCAATTTTGATTCGAAAATCTATTAAAAGACACAGAAAAATCTATGAAGAGTAGTATAGTTTAACTATACTACTTTGATCTTCATTCTGTTTTGAATTTAAGCACATAAGTACTTGAATTTAAAAGGAATTTTGATAAGATTTTTAGCACTAAAAACACGGCATAGGCGCAGTGTGAATGCAGTGCTCTACCCCTGAGCTAATCGCCCTGAAAAACGTTCAGGAAAGCCAAATATTATACGGTTGATTCGGCGCGAGGCCAGACCGTCTTGCCCGCGCTGGCCTTGTCGATTTCGACCAAGACCTTGGCATGGGCTTGCAATTCCTGCTCGTTCGCTGCCAGAACCGACAAGACCAGGGTAGAGAAATCTACCCTGCTGCCTGCTGCCTGCGCACGGGTATCGCTGCCGCTGTCGATCAGCAAAGCGTCCTGTCCGCGCGTCATGTTGATATACACCTCGGCCAGCAACTCAGCGTCGAGCAAAGCCCCGTGCAACTGGCGACCGCTGTTGTCCACTTCCAGTCGAGTACACAAAGCGTCAAGACTGTTGCGTTTGCCGGGAAACATTTCCTTAGCCATGAGCAAGGTATCTATCACTCCGCTAACGCAGGCATGCAGCGATGGTTTAGCCAGCAAAGACAATTCGCGGTTTAAAAAACCGATGTCAAAAGGCGCGTTGTGGATGATAAGCTCGGCGTCCTGGATAAAGACCAACAACTCGTCGGCCACTTGCGCAAACTTGGGTTTGTCGCGCAAAAACTCGTTACTGATGCCATGTACTTTCATGGCCTCTTCATGGCTGTCGCGCTCGGGGTTGACGTAGATGTGCAGCTTGTTGCCGGTGAGCTTGCGGTTGACCAATTCGACGCAGCCGATTTCAATGACGCGGTCGCCCTGCTCGGCAAATAGGCCGGTGGTTTCGGTGTCTAAAAATACCTGGCGCATGGCTTAGTGGTTTTCTTTGGCGTGGTTGATGGAGTACTTAGGAATTTCCACCACCAGATCTTTATTGCTAACGATGGCTTGGCAGGACAGGCGGGAATTAGGCTCCAGGCCCCAGGCGCGGTCTAGCAAGTCTTCTTCGGTTTCTTCAGCCTCGTTGAGCGAGGCCAGGCCTTCGCGCACGATCACGTGGCAGGTGGTGCAAGCGCAACTCATGTCACAGGCATGCTCAATGGCAATGCCGTTTTCGAGCAAAGCCTCGCAAATCGTGGTGCCCGAGGCAGCACGCAACTGCGCTCCTGCGGGGCAATATTCAGCGTGGGGCAGTATGTGGATGATGGGCATGGCCTTAGGGAGTTAGGTTTTAAAGCTGTCTTGCAGCGAGTCCAAGGTGTGGCCGGATAAAGCCTTGGCAATACCCCGGTTCATGCGCTGGGCAGCAAAGGCTTCGGTCACTTGCGCTAGCAGCTTGCTAGTCGCTTCTATTTTGGCCGCGTCGTCAACCTGCGCAGAGGTCTGTAAGGCCGCGATGGCTGTATCTACGGCAGCGCGCTCCTTGGCGCTGAGCAAATCACCATCGGCCTGCAGAGCACTTTGTGTGGCCAACACCAGGCGCTGCGCATCCACACGCGCTTCGACCAGCGCCCGGGCCCGCATATCTACTTGCGCGGTGCTAAAACTTTCTTGCAGCATGCGGGCGATTTGATCGTCGCTCAAACCGTACGAAGGTTTGACATCAATCTGCGCCTCCACACCGCTGACTTGCTCGCGCGCGGCCACCTGCAGCAGGCCGTCGGCATCGACGGTGAAGGTGACGCGGATGCGCGCCGCGCCCGCCACCATGGGCGGGATGCCGCGCAGTTCAAAGCGGGCCAGGCTGCGGCAGTCGGCCACCAAATCACGCTCGCCCTGAACTACGTGCAGCGCCAGTGCGGTCTGCCCGTCTTGGTAGGTAGTGAAGTCTTGCGCCATGGCCGTTGGAATCGTCTGGTTGCGCGGCACGATGCGCTCGACCAAACCGCCCATGGTCTCGATACCCAGGGACAAGGGAATCACATCGAGCAGTAACAAATTGCCTGCAGAGTTGTTACCCGCCAATTGGTTGGCTTGGATGGCTGCGCCCAGGGCCACAACTTCGTCGGGGTTGAGATTCGTCAGCGGCGCTTGGCCGAAAAAATCCGCCACCGCTGCACGCACCTGGGGCATTCGCGTGGAGCCGCCCACCAACACCACGCCCTGGATATCCGCAGTCTGCAAGCGCGCATCGCGCAAGGCTTTGCGCACCGCCTGCAAGGTGCGCGCGGTCAGGTGCTGGGTAGCCGCGTCAAACTCGCTACGGTTGATGGACAAATCGATACGCGAAGCACCCAGGCTGATTTCAACCGGCGCAATGTCTTCATCGGACAAAGCCTCTTTGCAGGCGCGGGCGGCCTGCAGTAACAAAGCCCGATCCTCCAAGCCCTGCACTGACACGCCGGACTGCAGCAATATCGCATCGGCCAAGACGCGGTCATAGTCATCACCGCCCAGTGCCGAATCGCCACCAGTAGCCAGCACCTCAAACACCCCAGCGGATAAACGCAAAATAGAAATATCAAAGGTGCCGCCGCCCAGGTCATAGACCGCGTAAACGCCTTCGCTGGCGTTGTCCAAACCATAGGCAATAGCGGCAGCGGTGGGTTCATTGATCAGCCGCAAAACATTCAGCCCAGCCAGTTGCGCCGCGTCTTTGGTGGCTTGGCGCTGCGCGTCGTCAAAATACGCCGGCACGGTAATCACGGCGCCAAAAATATCCTCGTTAAAA
>CANNEW010000288.1 GCA_947503685.1 Comamonadaceae bacterium
CCAGCGCCGCCGGATCGTGCACATCCCACAGCGCGAAATCAGCCCGCATGCCGGGCGCCAGTACGCCCCGGTCAGCCAGGCCCAAGGCTTGGGCCGCGTGGCGAGTCACCCCAGCTAGGGCTTCTTTGGGCGTGAAGCGAAACAGGGTACAGGCCATATTGAGCATCAAGAGCAGCGAGGTACAGGGTGAACTACCTGGATTGCAATCGGTAGACAGCGCCATGGGCACCTTATGTTGACGCAGCAGGTCTATAGGCGGCAACTGGGTTTCCCGTAAAAAATAAAATGCGCCGGGCAGCAAAACCGCCACCGTGCCCGCTTGCGCCATGGCGACTGCTCCCTCGCTCGATAGCCATTCCAAATGGTCGCAACTGAGCGCGCCATAGTCCGCTGCCAATTGCGCGCCGCCGCTATCGCTCAGTTGCTCGGCATGCAGCTTGACGGGCAGGCCCAGCACGCGCGCTGCATCGAAAACGCGCGCGGTCTGCGCCACGCTAAATCCAATGCGCTCGCAAAAAACGTCCACCGCATCGACCAGACCCTCTGCGTGCAAGGTATGCATCATGGGCAGCAGGCTGTCAACGTAGGCATCGCTCTGTCCCGCAAACTCGGAGGGCACCGCATGCGCGCCTAAAAAGGTAGTGCGCACATCTATCGCGTGGCTGCGGGCAAGATTGCGCGCCACTTGCAGGCATTTGCGCTCGTGCTCCAAAGCCAATCCGTAGCCGGATTTGATTTCTATGGTCGTCACGCCCTCGGCCATCAGGGCGCGCAAGCGGATACCACCGCTACGCTCCAATTCAGAGGCGCTTGCCTCTCGCGTGGCGCGCACCGTGGAGGCGATACCGCCGCCTCGGCGCGCAATATCCTCATAGCTCACACCCTGCAAACGTTGCTCAAACTCAGCAGCGCGGTCGCCGCCATAAACCAAATGGGTGTGGCAGTCGATCAGTCCCGGCGTTATCAGAGCGCCTTGGCAGTCATGCTCGGTACTGCACTGCGCTTTCAGTGCGTCCGGCAGATGCTTGCGCGGCCCAAGCCAGCGAATCATTTCACCTTCGGTCACCAGAGCGGCATCGGGCATCAGCCCATAAGGCTGCGCCGCACCCTCTTGAAGGGTGGCCGCGTCGCAGTGCGTCCAAAGGCTTAAAGACATGGCGCCATCTCCATATAGAGCGCATCCGCGCTGTCAATGTGCAGGCCTTGCGCAGGCACAGAAGTTATCCAGGCCAGTGACTGCGCGGGCACCGGCCAAATGCCGTTTGCGTCGCGTAACACCGCACCATTTGCCCCCGTCCACAGCGCACACACTGAACCATTTTGCGCAGACACCGCCAGCGCCCCCCGCACCCGCTGCATCTGAGCTCGCGCATGCACGCTACGCACCATCAAATTAAAGTCTTGCGTTGGCCCGTTGATCAATGTGCAATACACCGGCTCAGCGCCGTCAAAGCAAAAGGCTTCGCTTTGCTGGGTCAATCGCTGCGTCTGCACAGCGCTGCCCTGCCCCAAGGCAAGTTCGACACCTGCGCCGTCCAGTACGGCAAACCACCGTTGCACGCCTTCAAACGCTGAAAACGGGCCATCGCCATCCACCTGTGCCACGGAGATACGCCAATGCCAATCCGCCACGCCCGGTGGCCAGGCTAGCAATTGCCGTGTGGTGCCACCACCGTTTTTCCAAGGTAGTGGCGTGGCGTCAGCTAAGGCGATGTGCTGCCAGTTCATAGCTGAAAATTGCCTTGCAAGTGGTAGCGCATACCCGGGTAAACCAAGCGCCCCTGGCTGGCCACATGTGCGCCGCTGATAGTGCAACGGGTAATCACCAAGCAGGGCTCGCTGGGCTTGATGCCCAAGGCCTTAGCCTCCAGCTTGGTAGGTAATGCCGCCTCGATGCAATAGCGCGCCTCGCTGAGTGGCGCGCATTGAAACAGGTATTGCGTGGGCGTGGTACTTTGAAAATCCACTTGCAAATAGTCAGGCGCTGCGGCCGGATTGACATGGCGGTCTTCCAACTGAATCGGCACGCCGTCTTCGTAATGCACCATCACCGAATGAAACACCTTGGCGCCGCTGCGCAAGCCTAAGGCAGGGGCTAAGGACGCATCCGCACTGATAACTTCCAATGTCAGCACCACACAGCTATGGCGGTGGCCGCGCTCTAACACTTCTTCATGGATGTCGCGCACCGCCAGTGTGCTGCTCATGCGGTGCCATTGCGCCACCACCGTACCCGAACCGCGAATGCGCGTGAGCAAACCTTCGGCGGCCAGCTCGGTCATAGCGCGGTTGACTGTCATACGGCTCAGGCCAAACTGCTGCTGCAACACGGCTTCGCTAGGCACGGCGTCGCCCGGGCGCAAGCGCCCGTGGTTGATTTGGGCTTTGATAAAGGCTTTGACCTGCTCGTAGGCAGGCAGTGAGGGCTGGGGCATGGGCAGATTATGGAAGGCGGAGCGTGGGCTGGTGAGCCCGCTAGTGGGCTCAGGGTTTTCCCCCTATTGTGCAAGTTGTATAGACAACTACACTATCCTGACAAACCCTTAAGTGCGCTTTGCAGGAAACCCAAGCACCATGAACGCATCGCTCCCCCAGGCCGCCCTGGCCCCTTTCGCCAACGCCCAGGCCCGCCCGGTGCGTGCCCCGCGCGGCCCGGCCTTGAGTTGCGCCAACTGGCAGATTGAAGCGGCTTATCGCATGATCCAAAACAACCTGGACCCCGAGGTGGCCGAAAACCCAGACCAGCTGGTGGTCTATGGCGGCATTGGCAAAGCAGCGCGCAACTGGTCCTGTTTTGAAGGCATTCTGGACAGCCTGCGCAAGCTCAAAGAAGACGAAACCCTGCTGGTGCAAAGCGGCAAGCCCGTAGGCGTGTTCCGCACCCACACCGAAGCGCCGCGCGTACTGCTGGCCAATTCCAACTTGGTGCCGCAATGGGCTAACTGGGAACACTTCAACCAGTTGGACCGTGCCGGCCTGATGATGTACGGCCAAATGACCGCGGGTAGCTGGATTTACATCGGTTCACAAGGCATTGTGCAAGGGACTTACGAAACCTTTGTGGAAGCCGGACGCCAGCATTTCGGCGGCTCGCTGGCCGGACGCTGGATCCTAACGGCCGGCCTGGGCGGCATGGGCGGCGCGCAGCCACTAGCCGCCACCTTTGCAGGGGCTTGCTCGCTGAACATTGAATGCCAGCAAAGCAGCATCGACTTTCGCCTGCGTACCCGCTACCTGGATAAACAGGCGGCCACGCTCGATGAGGCGCTGCAGCTCATCGCTCTGCACACAGATCGCAAAGAGGTTGTGTCCATCGGCCTGTGCGGCAACGCAGCAGACATCATTCCTGAACTGGTGCGCCGCGCCAAAGCCGGCGGGCCGCGCCCGGACATCGTGACCGACCAGACCTCGGCGCACGACATCATCAATGGCTACCTGCCCTCGGGCTGGAGCGTGGCCCAATGGAAGGCGGCGCAGCCAGACCCGACGCAGC
>CANNEW010000289.1 GCA_947503685.1 Comamonadaceae bacterium
CGGGAAGAAACCAAGCAACGCATCGGCAATGTCAAAGAGCGCCCACCCCAGGGCTTTGTGCCCAGCCAGTTTTTAAAAATGGCGCCGCAAACGCGCAGCGCCATCGCCATCGACGCGTCCCGCTCCCGCCTGTATTTGTTTGAAAACACGCCCACGGGCTTGCAACTGCAAGCAGACTATTACGTGTCCTTGGGCAAAGCCGGCGTGTCCAAATCCCAAGAAGGTGACCAACGCACACCGCTAGGGGTCTATTTCATCAGCAGCCGGCTCGATCGCAAAACCCTGACAGACTTTTACGGGATTGGCGCCCTGACCCTGAATTACCCCAATATGCTGGACGTGCGGCGCGGCAAATCAGGGAGCGGAATTTGGCTGCATGGCACGCCGCCCGACCAGTTTGCGCGCGCCCCCCATTCGACCGACGGCTGCCTGGTGCTGTCCAATCCCGATATACGCACTCTCATGGAAACCACCACCGTGCGCAAAACGCCGGTGGTAGTGGCCTCGCAATTGGTCTGGAAGTCACCCAAGCAACTGGAAGACCCGGCCAAGTCCTTTGCCGCGACGCTGGAGAGTTGGCGTACCGCCAAGTCCTCTGGCGATTTGAAAAAAACTCTGGCCTTTTACACACCGGATTTTTCCAGTTATGGCAAAAGTCTGGACCAGTTCACGCCCATGCTCAAAGCCGAAATGAAAGCGTCCAAAGGCCGCAATGTAGAACTGAAAGATGTGTCCTACTTTCAGTGGAGCGACTCTGCTGAAACCATGGTGGTGAGCTTTGGGGAAGTAAGCGCGGGTAAACGCACCGGTATGCACAAGCGTCAGTACTGGGTGCGATCAAGCAATGAATGGAAAATATTTTTTGAAGGGGTGCATTGATGAATACCAAACTAGCAAAGCAAGCGCGCCGCGCTTTCATGGGGCTGGCCATGGCGGGTGCATGGTGCCTGTGTGCACATGCCCAGGCAGCACCCTCGGTGCAATTTCAAACCAGCGCGGGCGATTTCGTGATCGAGCTCAATGCGGAGAAAGCACCCAAAACGGTGGAAAATTTTTTGCAATACGTGAACGACAAGCATTACGAAGGCACGGTATTTCATCGGGTGATTGACGGCTTTATGGTGCAAGGCGGTGGCTTTACCTTGGCCATGGCGCAAAAGCCCACGCGTGGCCCCATCGCGCTGGAGGCGGCCAACGGCCTGCGCAATGACCGGGGCACAATTGCCATGGCCCGCAGCGGCAACCCGAACTCGGCCACCGCGCAGTTTTTTGTCAATGTGGTGGACAATCCGGGCCTCAATGCCCCCCAACCCGATGGCTTTGGCTATGCGGTGTTCGGCAAAGTCAGCAGCGGCATGGAAACCATAGACAAAATCCGTGCGCTGCCCACCGGCAATAAATCCGGTATGCAAAACGTCCCCCTCACCCCTATCACGATTAACTTCGTCCGTATTCTTAAATAAAGCGAATCTTGCATGTCAAATCCTATTGTTGAAATTCATATCGCCGACTACGGCATCATCGCGCTGGAACTCGATGCCGAAAAAGCACCCAAGTCGGTTGCCAATTTTTTGGCCTATATCGAACACGGCCACTACGACAACACCATATTTCACCGGGTCATCCCCAGCTTCATGATCCAGGGCGGCGGCATGGAGCCCGGCATGGTGCAGCGCAAAACCGCTAAACCGATCGACAACGAAGCCAACAACGGCCTGAAAAATAACAAATACACCGTGGCCATGGCGCGTACCAGCCAGCCGCACTCTGCTACCGCACAGTTTTTTATCAACGCAGCGGACAACGGTTTTTTGAATCACACCGCCGAGACCACGCAAGGCTGGGGTTACACCGTGTTTGGCAAAGTGATAGAAGGCAAAGACTTGGTGGACAAGATTCAAAAAGTGGACACCGGCCATAAAGGCCATCATGATGATGTGCCCGTCGATGACTTGATCATGACCAAGGTTGTGGTCCGCTAACAAGGCAGCCGGTACGCGGCATGGAAATCAGCGCCCCCGCCCATTGGCAAACGGTAGATTTCCTGTCGGACCTGCACCTGGACCGGCCTGATTCACCGACGCTGGCAGGCTTTGCGCGCTACCTGCAGAACAGCCCAGCGCAAGCCTTGATGGTGCTGGGCGATTTGTTTGAAGCTTGGGTGGGTGATGACGCACTAAATCTCAGCGATGGCGTGGAGCAAGAAGTGGCCGCGCTGCTTCTCCAGGCATCAAAGCGCATGGATGTTTTCATCATGTGCGGCAACCGCGACTTTTTAATGGGCGCTTCTCTGATGCATGCCTGCGGCGCGCGGGCACTGGCAGATACCAGTGTTCTCCAGTTTGCGGGCCGGCGTTACCTCCTCACCCATGGCGACGCACTGTGCCTAAGCGACTCCGACTATCTGGTATTTCGCAAGTTGGCGCGCAGCTCCGCGTGGCAACAAGACTTTCTCAACAAGCCGCTGGAAGAACGCCAGGCGCTAGGGCGGCAAATGCGGGCGCAAAGCCAAGCCCACCAAGCGGCCACACGCCATTTAGGCGGCAGCGCCTGGCACGACCTGGATACGCCCGCCTGTTTGGAAGTTTTACAAAGCGCGCAAGCCGATACCATGATTCATGGGCATACGCACCACCCGGATACACACTTTTTGTCGCCGGGAAAAACCCGCTGGGTACTGAGCGATTGGGATTTTGAAACCCAGCCAGCGCGCGCCGACTTACTGCGGCTGTCGCGGCCCGGCGATACGCCTGGCTCATTAGGCGGCAAACCAAGCTTGCAGCGCCTAAGCGGGCTGCCGCTCAGCGTTTGAGCAAGGCCTTTAGAGTATTTTGCAAACGCCGCGCCCGATCCGGTGCATAGGGGGTCGCCAGCACAGCGGCCACATCCTGCGTCCAAGTTTGCTGGGGCGAAGGGTCGTTGCGGCGGGTGAGTAATTGCAATTGCATCGCACGCCGCGCCTCCATGTGTTCGGCGGGTGTGGGTACTTCGGCTGCCATTTCCAGGCGCAGCAGCGCTTGCTGCCCAGCCTCAGCGCTTGCGCCTTGCGCCAACGCAGCCACCCAGGCATTGCGCCCCGCCGCTTGCACCCGTGACCCGATTTCTTGCAAGCTGGGCAAGGCCTGCGCCTCGCGCCGTTCCCACGCGCCCAGTAACTGGGTCAGTGCCTCACCATGCGCCTGCGCGGCAAGCTTCTTCAATGCCATCTGGGCGCTTTCCATGGCGTCTCTTTGGGCACGAAACGCTGCATCACCCAAGCGCGGCTGCGCAGCAGCATACGAATCCGAGCGTGCAGCGTAACTGTCGCCACGCGGGCCGGCGTCGCGACGGGGGCCGTCGCCAAATCGCGCGTCCCTTCCAGGGCCTTTGCCGCCGGGCGCGCCATCCTTGCGATCGCCCCATTTGCCCGGACGCGCTGGCGCGCTAGCCGCCTCGCGCTGCATGCCCGGACGGTCATCGCCACGCATCGCCACCACCGGC
>CANNEW010000290.1 GCA_947503685.1 Comamonadaceae bacterium
CCATCGCATATTTCGCCCGAGATGGACGCGCAGATTCGCGCCGAGTTTCCCGTGAAGCTGGCACGCGAAGGCATGTTGCCTAAGCACTGAGTCTTAGGCTCAACCAGCGCGATCCACCAAACTAACGATGCCGCATCAGTCGGCGGTGAAGGATTGCCAATCCTTCACCGCATCTTTAGTCTGCTCTTTCTGAGATCACCACTAACGTACGTTCTCCGCCGAAAGTCAATACCACTTGCAATGGGAAAGAACCATCCGGCACGGCACCGGCATCAAAACGTAAGGTTTTGACAGGGACGGACATCAAGCCTGCCCGTCCTGCGCGTCGCGCGTATCGCGCACATCACGCGCGAGCCAGCCGCGCCGATAACCGGCCCGAAAGCCCAGCCACGCGCCACCAGCGGCGGCCAGAATAATCAAAATCACAATTGCTGGAACCACAGTCTTTTCCTTGGTTGCATGCGCGGGACCTGCGCACTGGGCTTCACGTCAATATAACGCGATTGCCAAAAAGCCTTAATCCCCGGGGCAAACCCGCAACAGGCTCGGCTCAGCCTGCAGCCTGGGTTGAGGCCAGCGCCTGCGCCCGGCGTATGCTGTCCTGGCCGGGCAGCCACAGCACGGCCAGCACACCGGTGGCCGCAATGCAGGCCATCAGCGTCATCAAGGTACCAAAACCGGCGGCTTTGACCAAAGGCCCCAGCAAATACACCGCCATGGAGCTGATGCCAAAGGATATGGCAATGCGGGTGCCACTGACACGCGAGCGCATGGAGTCGTCGATATAGCGCACCACCATGGCATCGCTAAACGGTATGGCGGCAAACACCATCACCATATAGCCAATAGCGGCCAAATACCACTGCCAACCGCTGGTCTGCGCTGCTAAGGCAAAGGCCAGGCACTGGAGCAGGAGTACCCCCACAAACAAAGGTTTGACCGCAAACCGGTCCAACAAGCGCCCGACCACCAGTTGCGCCAGAGAGCCGATGGCATATACCGCAGCTAGCAGCATGCCCAGGGTGGACGGGTCGCTGACCACACCTTGCAATCTATCGGCCAGCAATTGGGCGTTGCCGTTAGTGGTGAAGTTGAACAACAAACTGGTTGTGGTGGCGGTAATCACCATCACCAGAAAAGTGCGCAGCACCAGGCTTTTGGGCATTGTCACGCTGGCAGAGCGACTGCGCGCAGGCGTTGCCGATTCCGTCGGAGCCTGCCAGGCAAACAGCAGGCCCAAGCCCATGCACACCACCGCAGGCACCACAAAAGCCACGCGCCAGCCGAAATGCTCGACCAAAAACCCCGTAGACAAAGCCGCAGCCGCGATACCCAAATTACCCGCCAGCCCATTGACGCCAATGGTCCAGCCCGGACGCTGCGCGCCTTGCACGAGCATAGGAATACCTACCGGGTGGTAAATCGAAGAAAAAGCGCCCAGCACCACCAATGCGATAGCCATCTCGGTGGGCGTGCGGGTGCAGGCCACGGCTAACGCGGACATACCCATGCCGAAGAAGAACACCAGCATCATGCGGCGCCGGCCCCATAAATCGCCCAGGCGCCCTGAGGGCACCGAGCCCAGGCCAAACAATACAAAAGCCCCGGTGGTGTAAGGCATCATGTCTTCCCAGCGCGCCAGGCCAAAGTCTTGGGCAATCGCACCCACGGCAGCGGCAAAAATGAGCAAAAACAAATGGTCCAGCGCATGGGCCAAGTTCAGCAAGATTTGCGTGGTGCGGTTCATCGGACGATTCTAGGGGCCGCGTATTTTGAGGCGGCCTAGCTGCAAGGCGCTGCTTTGTCGCCAACTGGACGCCCGGCCGAAGGCGGATGCGCCGACAATCGTGCGCAACAACCCAGGCGCACACCATGACGCATACCGCACCCGAAGCTGAACAAAGCCATTACCGCATCTGCCCTTTGTGCGAGGCCTGCTGCGGCTTGGAAGTACGCACCCAAGGCAAGCAAATTATCAGCATACGCGGCGCAGCGCAAGACGTGTTTAGCCACGGCTATATCTGCCCTAAAGGCGTCTCGCTCAAAGACCTGCATGAAGACCCGGACCGCTTGCGCACCCCGCTGATCAAGCGTGATGGCAAATTTATAGAGGCCAGCTGGGAAGAGGCTTTTGCCGAAATTCACAAGCGCTTGCCGCCGCTGATCGAGGCCCATGGTGGCGACACGGTTGGCTGCATCGTGGGCAACCCGGTGGCGCACAAGATCGGGCTCTTGGCCTACTTTCCGCGCTTGGTGCGCGCCATCGGCACGCGCAATATTTTTTCGGCTTCCTCACTGGACCAAATACCCAAGCAATTGAGCAACGGCCTGATGTTTGGCGATTGGAATACGCTGGCCGTGCCAGATATCGAGCGCAGCGACTTCCTGCTGATTTTGGGCGCCAACCCGGTAATCAGCAACGGTAGTTTGTGGACGGTGCCCGATTACCGGGGTAAAGCGCGCGCCATGCGCGAGCGCGGTGGGCGCATCGTGGTGGTGGACCCGCGCCGCACCGAAACAGCGGCGCAGGCGGACATGCACCTGCCCATTAAACCCGGCGGCGATGCCTTCTTTTTATTGGGTCTGGTACATACCTTGTTTGCAGAAAACCTGCTGCGTTTGGGTCACCTGGAGCCGCATCTTGCGGGCCTAGATGCGCTGCGCGAAGGCGTGCTCCCCTTCAGCCCCGAGCGTATGGCGCCCGCCTGCGGTATCGATGCGGCAACCCAGCGCAGCCTTGCACGCGAACTGGCGCAGGCCGAGCGCGCCGTGGTCTATGGACGCATAGGCACCTGCACCCAGCGCTTTGGCACGGTGAACAGCTGGTTGGTCGATGTGCTCAACATATTGACGGGCAACCTGGACCGTGAAGGCGGTGCCATGTTTACCAAAGCGGCAGCCTTTGCGGTGAACACCAGCGGCACGCCGGGCCAGGGGCGCGGCGTGATCACCGGCAGGCGCCACAGCCGCGTGTCCAAGGCGCCCGAGGTGTTTGGCGAATTCCCCATCACCTGTCTGGCCGAAGAAATTGAAACGCCCGGCCCCGGCCAGATCAAGGCTTTGATTTGCATAGGCTCCAACCCGGTGCTCTCCACGCCCCAGGGGCCGCGCATCGCCAAGGCGCTGGCCTCTTTGTCCTTTATGCTGAGTTTGGACATTTACCTCAACGAGACCAGCCGCCACGCCGACGTCATCCTGCCCGGCCTCTCGCCGCTGGAGGATGTGCACTATGACATCGCCTTTCCACAATTTTCTTACCGCAACCATGCGCGCTTTAGCGGCGCAGTATTCCCCAAACCTGAGGGATTTCCTGAGGAATGGCAAACCTTGCTGCACCTGGCCGACATGCTCCAAGGCAAGTCAGACGCGGCATTAGCAGGCCCAGAGCACGGCCCCGAAGCACTGATCGACCAAGCCTTGCGCGCCGGGCCTTATGGGCTGACGCTCGATCAAGTAAAGGCCGCGCCAGGTGGCA
>CANNEW010000291.1 GCA_947503685.1 Comamonadaceae bacterium
TGCCCTGGCCGATGGCGGCAAGTTCGCGCAAATGTATTTGTTTGGCGGCGCGGTGGGCAGCGAGGTATTCCAAGACCCGGCGTTTGAAACTGCCACGATGGTGGCCCTGCTGTTTTATATGCCTTTATCCTTGTTGTTCTGGTTCGCGCCGGCACTGGTCTATTGGAACAACCTCAGCCCGATGAAGAGCCTGTTCTTCAGCATGGTCGCGTGCATACGCAATATCGGAGCTTTCACGGTCTATAGCCTGGTGTGGATGCTGGCCTTTATGGTCATCGGGCTGGGCGTGGTGCTAGTGGCCGGCTTGTTTGGCAGCGAAGAGGCCGTAGCCCTGGTGCTGTATCCCACAGCGATGGTGATGGCGGCCATGTTTTTCAGCTCTATTTACTTCACCTACGCCGACAGTTTCAGTATCCCCAGCGTGCACTTGGCCTGAAGAAGTCTTGGGTGCTTGGCGGGCGGCACTGCACAGGCAAGCAGTCAACTCTGACCGCTTATTGCAAAACTCCAACGGCTTTGCTGAGTTGGTAGAGGCCAAATACCAGCAAAGCGATTGCTGACACGCCCAGCATCGCGTGTTTGATACCTTCGCCAAAGCGCGCCGCCAGCCCAAACACCAAGACAATCGCGGCCAAAGCGCCCACCAGCGTAAGGTAAAAACCCCCGAGAAAGGACAGTCCAACCATCGGCGACTCGCGCCAACCCGCCACAAGAATCGGGCCGGTCACGAGGGTCCAAAAAATATACGGGCCCGGACTGAGCATATTCATCACTACCGCTTTGCCCAAAGGCAGGCCCGCTTCCACCTCCAGCACACCTGGCACCGGTGGTGCACGCCAGGCGCGCAAAGCGCCCCAGGCCAGATACAAGATGAACACGCCACTGACGCCATACAAGACCTGCTCCATCCACACCGGCACTTGCGAGAGCACCAGCAAGCACAAGGCGATGATGGGTCCGTCACTAAGCAAGGGTGCCAGCGCCGAGGGCAAAGTGCGGCGCCAGCCCTGACTGATGGATTGCGATATCAGGTAGGTTTGAAACGGCCCCGGCTGCGAAGCTGCAGCAAAGCCGAATCCTATTCCCTGAAGCAAATACAACCACATCAAGGCATTGTAGGTCGCAGGTGTACCGCTATTTGAGCTGCGTCAGGTCATCCGCTGCGCTATGCGTGCGCCCGCGCTCTGGGCGTGCGAGTCGCCCGGTCCGGGCAATGACTCAGCCGCCACTTCGGCCCGCGTGCGCTCGCCACTGCGCTGATCGCTGACCAGGCGCAACAAATCGGCCAACATGTTTTCAAGGCGTTCAAGATGCACCATGGCGTGGTGCTGCATTGCGAAAATGGTGTGGGTCATGGGCGCATCATCCGCGCCCAGTTAATGGGCCGCTTTGACCTTGATCAAAAAAGTCGGCCGATGCGTGACAGACCCTGCCCAAACCGAGTCACCCAAATTGTGGCGATGACTAATCCGTCCGCCCGGTTTACAGGGCTAAGGTGCCATTGGCGATGCGCACCGCAAAGCCGCCTATGCTGGCCGACTTGAGGACGCGCTGTGCGACCGTGATATCCAAATGGATCTGGCTGGGCCTACCCATCGCAAAGCCTTGCTCGATCAGCAGCGCATGCGTGCCATCGGCCCAGCCTTCAGCCGCGTGCAAAGCACCTGTCATCGCCGCCACGGCCGACCCAGTGGCCGGGTCCTCGTTTAAGCATCAGGGCCAGCAGGCTGACGATGCCTTGGAAGATGTCGAATGTGTACATTGAAGGTGCAATTTTGTCAAAGCAAATTCCAAGGCAGCGCCAACACATCCTCGCTGATCCAGCGGGGCTGTTCGACGGCACACAGCATCAGCCCATGGCCGATGCGTTGGTCGGGGTGTGCTTTGCGAAAGCCTTGCAAGCCCAGCGTTTGTTTGCGCGTGGGTTGGGCGGTGAGTTTGATTTCTATGGGGTGCAGCCAGCCATCGCGCTCGATGATGCAACCCACCTCAGCCCCCGTGCTGGCGCGCCAGTGGTAGAGGTTGGCGCTGCCGCCCATCAAGGCCAAGGTCTTGCGGATTTCGCACACCATGGCGGTCTCGAACAGGGCACCAAACAATGGGTGGCCGCCCAGCGCCTGCGGGCTGCTCACGGCGGCGTGGTGGCAGGCCATGCCGGTGTCCACCAGATAACCCTTGGGGCTTTTACTCACACGTTTGATGCGGTTGGCAAAAAACGGCGGCAGCTCGAACCACTGGAACGTGGCCTGCATCATGCGCAGCCAGCGTTGGGCGGTTTTAGGGGTGATGCCGATTTCGCGGCCCAATTGGCTGTGGTTGATCTCTTGCGCTGTGAGCGCACTCATCAGGCGCACAAAGCGACCAAAGTCGTGCCAGTCGCCCACTTCCCCGGCCAAGCGGGCATCGCGCTCGACATAGGTGCGGTGGTAACCCTGCCAAAAGTCGGGCACCAGCCCTAAGTCCAAGGTTTGCGCCTTGGGCATGAAGCCGCGCCACAGCCACTCTTGCAAGTTACCTGCAAAAAAGCTGTATGCATCAAGGCCGTCTGTATGACGCGGCGCGGTGCGGGCGTGGTCGGCAAACGCTTGTTGCGTCCCCTGCTCTTGCGCTTGCATCCAGCGGTGCAGCCACAAACTGATGGCGGTTTGTGGCTGGGTGTGTGTCAACTCGCTCAGCGACAAGCCAGACAACTCCACAAACGCCACCCGCCCTGCCAAGCTTTCGGCCAGTGCTTGCATCACCTGCCATTGTTGCGATCCCGTCAGTAAAAATTGCCCCGGCTTGGCGTGCTGGGCATCGACGGCCCGCTTGATGCTGGCCACCAACTCAGGGGCGTACTGAATTTCATCCAATAGGAGGGGAGCTGGGTGGTTGCGCAAAAACAAGTCTGGCTCGCTGCGGGCTTGCTCTAAGTCCAGACTGGCGTCAAAAACCACATAGTCCAAGTTGGGGAACACCTGGCGCAACAAGGTGGTTTTGCCCACCTGCCGCGCCCCAGTGACCACCACGACCGGAAATGCGGCAAACAAGCTTTGCAGGTGCTGCGTGGCGTTGCGGGGGAAATTAACCATGAATTTTAGCTCCGGCACTACTAAAAATCACGATTATAAATTTTCTTTTCCACTGCACCCCGTTTACTATCCCACTCGGCATTGGGCGTGGCCCCCAAGTCCACCCACACCCGCCGTCCATTGCATCGTCAGGACTGGGTGGCCTGCCCATATCAGCTTACTCAAGAATGGCCGTCTTGAGTTACAGATAGGAATCCAACCGGGTGTCCACGGTTATGGCCCTTGTTTTGGGCATCACAGGCCACCTGGCCGGGTCTGCCTGAGCGCTGGTTCACGTCCAGTCGCCCGAAATTCCCCGACTCTCCCAAATGCACTTCAGCGTGCAAGGCAGCCGCACCAAGGACATCATGCGCATGCTGACCGTTCCCACCGCCATTTTCCCGCCACCGAATTTGGT
>CANNEW010000292.1 GCA_947503685.1 Comamonadaceae bacterium
TAATTCTCCGGACATGCGCACGATTAAAGCCAACCGGCCAAGACCAACTCTTTGTTCACAAATTGCGCAAGCAATTTATGGCCATAGGGTGTGGGGTGTACGCCGTCTGCAAACAAATAGCGGGAGGTATCTCCAGCAATCACGTTGCTGGGGTTGCAAAAGAGCGAGCTTCCAGAGGGGTTGGTCACACTATCGACCTTGCACACCTTGTCTGTTACGTTGGTGAGCCCGAACTGTGCTGGCATGGCAAACTGCTTTTGGTTCTCTGCGAAGGCATCGACAAATAGCACACCGGATACCCCGGCCAGCTCAGCTTTCAGGCGCGTGTTAAAGGACTGGGTCATGGCAAGAATCAGCGGTTGTTGCTGCGGCCCCGCGCTCACCCCGTAAGGCGTTTGGCTGGCATCGGGGATATTGAGCACCACAATTTTTTTCGCGCCGTTGGCAAGCATGGACTTGACGGCATCGGCCAACTCTTTACCGGCAGTAGACATATTCGCCAGAGCGATGCCAGCGCCTGTGCCGCCAGCATAGGCGGCCCCGGCTGTGGCACCGGCTGCAGAGGCGTCGGCGTTTGCCAATCCAGCCAAGGCTGCGGCATTATCCGCTGCAGCAGCATTTGCGATGGCGTTCGTATAGCCGTTGGTGCCGGCATCGGTGAGCGCTGCCATGACCGCTGCGCCAATCATTTGCTGTACTGTTCCGCTGCTAGCGCCAACCACTGCGGTGGTGATTGCAGTTTGCGCTGCGGTACGCGTGGCGCCCGCAGGTGCGCCGGCAGCCAGACGGCTGATGATGGCCGGCATAAACGCGGCGGTGCCGGCCGCAGTACCAGCTGCTGTTGCCGCCGCCGTCAGAATGTCGGCCTGGGCAAACATGTCATTGGCGCCGCCTTGCACGGTAATGAGTTCGGTGCCTTTAAATTTGCCAGCGTTAGCCGGCAGAGCGAGAAAATTTTGAATTTGCGCGACCACTGGCTCGGTCAAAGCACCCGTGGATTTGCCGACGCCGTTGGCGTCAGTGACCCGGGACCCGCCTTGTGCGTAATTGGTACAGCCCGACACCGGCGCTACAACGCCCGCAAATCCCACGCGCGCCGCGCAGGAGGGCGTGCCCACGATCGCCGCCGCCACCAATTGCGGCCACACATAGCTGGGCGCGGTGCTTGCGCCAATGGCGCCGGTAATACCGTTGACGGTAAACATACCACCGGCCAAGGCAATCTGTCCCACTTTATAAGCCCCCGGATCGCTCAGGCTATCGCCAAAAGACACCACGCTGGAATACGTCACTTTGGCGGCTTGCTCCGATCCGCCACCGCAGGCCGCAAGCAGCACTACCGTGATCGAACCGAGTGCCAGCTGTTTTACAAATCTCATACTGAATGTCTCCTTGGCGGTTGGGGATGATGTAATTTGATTAAATTACAAAAAACGCCATCGAATTTAACCTAAGTGTCACAAGTACGTAATTCGGGTAAACCCGTTTTTTATGCATTGGCCAGGCAAGAAGTCATCAAGGTCTCCCAATTGCGTGGGCCGCGCCTAGTTCTGCGCAGTGCACCAAGCCAAGCGCCTGGAGTTTTCCAGCTGCCCCTCCTCCTTATTCCCGGTAGCGCAGCTTCATGACCAAAATCGCCAGCGCCAAGGCCAACGTGATGCCATTGGCGATGATGACCGGCCAGGCCGATAGCAGCCAGCCATAGACCGTCCAGTGCGCGATGCCGATGGTAAGCACGGTGTACATGCCCAGCGAGATACCGCTGACGTCCTTGGTGCGGAAGGTGTGCCAGACCTGGGGCAAAAAGGCGACTGTGGTCAGGGTGGCGCCTAGGGTGCCTATGGTGTCAGTGAGATTCATACAAAGATCTATTTGTCCTGGGCGGCCCAGTCCACCAGCGCGTCCAGGACGGGTCGCGCAGCTGCCGCATTGGCATGGTTGATGATGGCGACCAGTGCATAGCGTTTGCCGTTGGCGGCATCGACATAGCCGGCGATGGCGTTCACGCCCAGAATGCTTCCGGTCTTGAGGTGGGCGCTGCCCGCAGCGCGGGCTTTGGAGCGTGTGAGGGTGCCGTCGATGCCGCTAATGGGCAGGGAAGCCATCAATTCGGGCATCAGCGGCGAGCGGTAAGCGTGTTGCAGTAAATGGCCTAGCGCCCGGGCGCTCACGCGCTCGCTGCGCGACAGGCCGGCACCGTTGTCCACCAGCGGCGCGTCTTCGCTGCCTATGCGTGCTTCCCACCATTTTTGCAATACGGCGCGCGATTGCTCGACCCGGGCTGTGCCGCTGCCGCCCTCGCGCCCGAGCGTCAAAAAGACTTGCTGGGCCATGACGTTATTGCTGTACTTATTAATCTCGCGTACCACCTCGGCCAGGGGTGGCGAGCGCCATTCCAATAGCGGCTTGGCCTCCAGCAGTTTGGCCGGCACCGTGCCCCAGCGTGCGCTACCGTCCAGGCCCGCGCCCATGCTGCGCCACAGGCCTTGCACTGCGCGCGGCGCATAGCTGGCTGGGTCGGCATAGGCAATTGGCCATATTTTTTCGCCGCAAGAGGCGGGTAGTGCGCCGCCAAAGTGGATGCGCAAAGGGTCAGAAAAATCTGCCTTCAGCCCCGCGCGGTAGTCGGTGCAGGCGCCGCCCGCTAGAGCTACGCTGTCCTGGGTTTGCACGCCCCACAGAGGTGGGTCGTATTGCACCCGCGCCGTGCGCCCTGTCGGCTCGGGTGTGAAGGTCATGACGACGGATTTGTAATTGATCAGCAGCGCCTCGGGTCGCGCGTTGTAGGGGCGCAGCGGCTCGCCGTCAAAAGCTGCGGGGTCCTGGTCGGGCACTAAAAAAGCGCTGTTGTCCAGCACGATGTCGCCGCTGATGCGCACAATGCCCAGGCTTTGCACTCGCCGCAAGAGCAGCCACAAGCGCTCCATCACCAGTTGCGGATCGCCCTGGCCCTGGATGTACAAATTACCGCTCAGCGTCCCATCGCGCACCGGCCCGTCGATATACACCGGCGTGCTCCAGCTATAGGCTGGGCCTAGCAAGTCCAGTGCCGCATAGGTGGTGAACAACTTCATCACGGAGGCCGATTGCATCGGCATTTCGATGCGGTGTTGCAAGCGCGGCGCGGCTTTGGCGTCCTGCGCGTCCACCACCAGAAAGGCCGCTGCGCCTGCCGGAATGCGGGCGCGCTGCAAAGCCTCTTCCACCGCCGCCGGTAACTGGGCCTGCGCGGTGGCGCTGACCAGCAGGAACAGTGCCGCAAAGCCATGCCGCAAGTAGAAATAAAAACCCATGGTTGATTATCGGTGGCCAGGTGATCTTGCGGGGGTGAAGGGGCGGGGGGGGGAAGCGGGGGACAAACCACCCCCGATAATCGACGCGATGACTCCCTCTGCTCCCGCCGCATCGCCTTTGGGTCTGTCTCCCGCCGCACAAGGTCGTATCGCCGCGGTGGTGACCGTATC
>CANNEW010000293.1 GCA_947503685.1 Comamonadaceae bacterium
CTTCGAAAAAATGGGCCCAGAGCTTTTGCGCATCAAAGACCGCCACGACCGCGACTACGTGGTGCAGCCCACCAGCGAAGAAGTGGTGACCGACATTGCCCGCCAGGAAATCAAAAGCTACAAGCAGCTGCCCAAGAACCTCTACCAAATCCAGACCAAGTTCCGTGACGAGCGACGCCCTCGTTTTGGCCTGATGCGCGGCCGCGAGTTCACCATGAAAGACGCTTACAGCTTTGATCGCGACGTCGATTCCGCCAAAGCCAGCTACCAAGTGATGGCTCAGGCTTACCGCAAGATTTTTGACCGCTTTGGCCTACGCTACCGTGCCGTGGCCGCCGACAGCGGCGCCATCGGCGGCGACCTGAGCGAAGAGTTCCAGGTGATTGCCGCCACTGGTGAAGACGCCATCGTCTATGCGCCCGGCAGTGATTACGCCGCCAATATGGAAAAAGCCGAGGCCCTGGCGCCGGCTGGACCACGCCCTGTGCCTACCCAGGCCATGGCCAAAGTCGCAACGCCGGGCAAAAGTACTTGTGCCGATGTGGCCGAGTACCTCAAGCTGCCCTTGGCGAGCACCCTGAAATCCTTGGTGCTCGCCACGGACGAGCGGGACGACAAAGGCGAAGTGGTCAAGTCGGTGGTTTGGCTCTTGCTGATCCGGGGCGACCGCAGCATGAACGAAGTCAAAGTCTCTAAAGTGCCCGGCCTGGCCGATTTCCGCTTTGCCAGCCTAACTGAGATTGACGCGCACTTCGGCTGCGAGCCCGGCTACCTGGGGCCGGTAGGCCTGAAAAAGCCGCTGCGCATCGTGGCCGACCGCGAGGTAGCGCTGATGGCCGACTGGGTCTGTGGCGCCAACGAGCCGCATTTTCATATCGCGGGTGTGAACTGGGGCCGCGACCTGCCCGCGCCCGATGCGGTGGCCGACATCCGCAATGTGGTGGAAGGCGACCTGGCGCCCGATGGCAGCGGCGCTTTAGCGATTGAGCGGGGCATCGAAATTGGCCATATTTTTTACCTGGGCACCAAATATTCCAAGGCTATGAATGCCACATTTTTGGACGTCAACGGCAAGCCGCAGTGCATGGAAATGGGCTGCTATGGCATCGGCATTACGCGCCTGCCCGCTGCCGCCATCGAGCAAAACCACGATGCGCGCGGCATCATTTGGCCGGACGCGCTGGCGCCGTTTACGGTGGTTATTTGCCCCATCAGCCCGGACCGATTTGCCGAAGTCAAAACCGCTGCCCAGGCGCTTTACGCCGAGTTGCTGGCTACTGGGGTGGACGTCATCCTGGACGACCGGGGCGAACGGCCCGGCGCCATGTTTGCCGACTGGGAGCTCATTGGCGTGCCGCACCGCATCACCTTGGGCGACCGGGGTCTGAAAGAGGGCATGGTCGAATACCAGCACCGGCGTGACACTGCGGCGACCTCGGTGCCAGTAGCCGAAGCGGCCGCCTGGGTACGCAGCCGCCTCACGGTCTAAGCCGGCCTGGCTGTAGAAGCCGCCAAGCCATGCAGCGCCCCAGATCTTTCAGCCGCCGTACCGTGCTGGCGCAAGCCCTGCGCGCCGGGCCTGCGGTGCTGGCTTGGACTCTGCTGTTGCCCAAGTTGGCGCAGGCGGGCAAGCAGCTAGAAGAGCCGCTGGTGGACTCGGTGCGCTCGGCGCTCAGTGCGGCTATTCACCAAAGCGCACCGCCGGTGCCCGCATTTGCCCAGGACAGCACGCGCCAGCACTACGAGCGCTGGCTGGACAGCATGGCCGAGCGCTTGCACAGGCGCAAGGCCGACGCACTGGAGCACAAAGAATTTTTGCCCACGGTTTGGTACGAGAGCAAGCGCGCCGGGCTGGATGTGGCGCTGGTACTGGGGCTGATACAGGTAGAAAGCAACTTCCGCAAATTCGCCATCAGCAGCGCCGGGGCCCGCGGCTATATGCAAGTCATGCCGTTTTGGACCCGCCTGATTGGCGACGGCGACCCCGGCACCTTGTTCCACATGCAAACCAATTTGCGCTTTGGTTGTGTCATCCTGCGCCACTATTTGGACACAGAAAATGGGGATGTGTTCATGGCCCTGGGCCGCTATAACGGCTCGCGCGGCCAGCGGGCCTATCCGGATGCGGTGCTGGCAGCGCGCCGCACCTGGGAGCTGTAGCGTCCGGAGTGCAGGCCTAGCCAGGGGGCTTGGCAACTGCAGGCCGCCTTGGCTAAGGCGCCGCGCCCTCGCCAACCTCGTGTGGGCTTAAGCGGCTTTGTTGCCCAGCGCTTGCAGCAGTTCGCCTGATTCGTACATCTCCATCATGATGTCCGAGCCGCCTATGAATTCGCCTTTGATATACAACTGCGGGATGGTGGGCCAGTTGCTGTATTCCTTGATGCCATGGCGGATTTCTTCGTCTTCCAGCACATTGACGGTGGTCAGCGCCTTGGTATCCACGCCGCTGGCTTTCAGAAGCTGGATAGCCCGCCCCGAAAAACCGCACTGCGGGAAATTGGCATTGCCCTTCATAAACAGAACCACTTCGTGGCCTTTGACCAGGCTGTCAATGCGTTGCTGGGTGTCGCTCATGGGGAAATTCCTTTGTGGCAAAAGTTGCAGTAGAGGTCTGATTATTTCACCTTTGCAAGCGGCGGGGCACCACAAGGCGTTTCGGCCAGAGCAGGCTACGGGGATTTTCCGATAATGGGGCCCGATTTAGCCCTTCCAAATATTATTTATTCCCATGAAAATCAGCCAAGACTGCGCCGTCACCCTGCATTACCAAGTCGCCACCCCCCAAGGCAAAGTCCTTGAGCAAAGTAAAGAGCCCATCGCTTATCTGCACGGCGGCTACGGCAACATCTTTCCTAAAGTGGAAGAAGCGCTGATTGGCCAAGAGGCGGGATACCGCGTGACGCTGGACTTGTCAGTGACCGACGCCTTCGGCGAGCGTGACGAGTCGCTGCTGCAAACCATCCCCAAAACCCAGTTCCCGCCTGGCGTCAAAGTCGGCGGCCAACTAGAGGGGCACGATGCCAACGGCCAGGCGCGCGCCTTTACCGTCGTCAAAATCAAGGGCGACAAAGTCATCCTCGACGCCAACCACCCGCTGGCCGGCCAGGCCCTGCGCTTTAGCGTCCAGGTGCTGGACGTGCGCGCCGCCTCGGAAGAAGAAGTTGCCCACCGCCATGTACATGGGGCGCACGGGCATCAGCACTGATAGTGCGTTTTTCTAATTATTGGCAGTAAATAGCTGAAAAATTGCAATTCAAGATTTATAAATCTAATTTTTAGATTTATCTCGCAAAATTCGCAATCCCCTGCGCGCGGTATCGGGCTAATATAGGGTTTAGATCTCGCTGTCAAACGCCTTTTTGTCACCCCAAGGAAACCATGCTCTCGCAACCCGCTACCAAGTACCGCGCTTTTCCCGCCATTGACCTGCCCGACCGGCAGTGGCCGGGCCGCA
>CANNEW010000294.1 GCA_947503685.1 Comamonadaceae bacterium
GTGCGCAGCACCTTTGTCGCCACGGCGCGCAACATGGAAGGCCCCGATGTGCCGCCGCTGCTGGGCTTGTTCCCGCACCAGTGGCACAACAACAGCGCCTTGCAAGGCAAGCTCGGCCCTTCATTTGAAACTCTGCGCGGCCCCATCAAGCTGCTGGCCGCCAATCAATTTGAGCTAACGCGCACCTACAACGGCTTCGTGCCTTTTTGGCCTGGTCTGCCCGAGCAAACCCGCAGCGCCGAATTGCGCGACCTGATGAAAACCGATGTGCGCAACGCGCGGCGCATGATGCTGGAAATAGGCGTCGGTCCTTACTGGCAAGGCAAAGGCTTGCAGCGCATCTCTAAGCTGATGGATGTGGTCGAACAACAAGGCGACCTGGAGGCGCGCGACCAATTGCTCAAGCATATGAAAACGCGCATCGAGCAATGGTTTTCCGGTAAGGACAGCAAAACCTATTTTCACTACGACAAAGCGCAAGGCACGGTCGCGTCCTACCCCGAGGAATATTTTGCGGTCGAGCAAATGAACGACCACCATTTCCACTACGGCTACTGGATACGCACCATGGCCGAAATCGCGCTGCGCGACCCGCAATGGGCGTCCAAAGCGCAGTGGGGCGGCATGGTGGACTTGCTCATTGCCGACATCGCCACCCCGCGCCGAGGCGCGGCAGACTTTCCTTTTGTGCGCAACTTTGACCCCTACGAAGGCCACTCCTGGGCGTCTGGCATCGGCCTGGGCCCGTTTGGTAACAACCAAGAGTCATCTTCCGAAGCAGTCAACGCCTGGGTGGGCCTCATTCTGTGGGCCGAAGTCACCGGCGACAAAGCCTTGCGCGACCTGGGCATCTACCTCTACACCTCCGAGATCGAGGCCATCAACTACTACTGGTTTGACATCCACCAACTGGTCTTTCCACCCGAATACAAAAACGTGGAAACCAGCATGCTGTTTGGCGGAAAGTACGCGCACAACACCTGGTGGATTGACGAGCCGCGCCAAATCAAAGGCATCAACCTTTTGCCAATCACCACAGCGTCCACCTACCTGGGGCGCGATGCGGCGTTTGTCAAACGCAGTCTGGCGACGCTCAAACCAGAGACCGAAGTCTATGCCGCGCGCGGCAAAGTCGCCAAGCCCATAGACATCTGGCAAGACCTGTTTGCCAAGTACATGGCCACCGCCGACCCGCAGGCCGCATTGGCCATGTGGGACCGCTGGGGCTCTTTTGAGCTGGGCGATACCCGCAGCCACGCTCTGCACTGGATGCTAAGCCTGCAAACCATGGGCACGCCGGACTTTGAGACTACCGCCAACACCACGCTTTACAGCGTATTCCAACGGGCAGACGGCAGCAAAACCTACCTCGCCTACAACCCTGGCGCGCAGCCGCTTACCGTATTGTTTAGTGACGGAAAAAGCCTGCAGGTGGCGCCGCGCACCCTAGGTAGCACGCCGTAATCCGCTATGCCAACGGGGCTGGCCTAGATCCCCATCGTGGACTGTCATTGGGCAGCCCTTGTGAACATTCACGAAAGCATGGAATGACATTGCACTCCCAAGGCGCGCTCCTCGCACTTTGCCTCAGCCTGACGCTCTTGAGCGCGTGCGGCGGTGGCACCACGAGTCCCGTGGACAACCCTCCTGCCGCCAATGCGCAGCAAACACCGCCCAGTGGATCTGTGCAGACGCCTGCACCCACCGTGCCGGCAGAGGACTGGGTACTAGATTGGAGCGACGAGTTCAACGGCAATAGCCTGGACAGCACGGTCTGGACGGCGGATCTGGGCTCTGGCGGTTGGGGCAATAGCGAATCACAGTACTACAAAGCACAAAACGCCGTCGTCGCTGACGGCATGCTCACCATCACTGCCAAAAGAGAGGTCGCGGGCGACGCGCCTTACACCTCTGCGCGCATTCAAACCTCACAGAAAAAAAGCTTTACCTACGGGCGCTTCGAAATGCGCGCCAAACTGCCATCCACCCAAGGCATGTGGTCGGCCTTCTGGCTGTTGGGCAATAGCTGCAACTCCTGGGGCCTGTACGGCGGCAACGTCAACTGGCCCGCATGCGGCGAAATCGACATCATGGAAATGATAGGCGGCTCTACCGGCAACGCCAGCGACTACACCACCTACGGCACCTTGCACTACCTCAATGCCGCCAACTACAACCCGGCCTTGAGCATCGGCTACCGCAATGCCGCCAAACTCTCTGATGATTTCCACGTGTACCGCATGGACTGGACGCCGCAAAGTTTCACCTGGTATATCGACGACGTGGCCTTTGGCACCCGGCTGATCACGCCGGAGATGGAGGCTTTTCACAAGCCCTATTTCATTTTGCTGAACCTGGCCGTGGGCGGCAACTGGGGCGGCTGGGCCAATAGCGCCACCGTATTTCCGCAAACCTATGCCATCGACTACGTGCGCCATTACACCCGTCCCTGGCCCGCCAAAGGCAGCGCGGCGGGCCTGCCCTCGGTATGGCATTTGGGCGCCGACCCCAAACTCTCCGCCGCCGCTGGCACTGCCACGGGTGCGCAACCACGGGTCACCTTGGCCGAAACCGCTTTGTCCTGGTACACGCCTTATTTGAGTGGCAGTTTTGACGCCGGCGCCTGGGCGGCGCAGGTATGGACGCTGGCGCCGTCCGGCTCCGCCCCGGTGCGTGCGCGCATCTACCGCCGCCGCGCCGACGGCACGGAAACCCTGCTCGGCGAGGCCCAGGTCGACCCCTTCACCAGCGGCAGCGGCAACCACAGCACCCGCTTTAACTTCACCGGCATTACCGCCCAAACGCTCAGTAACGAGACCATTCGCCTGGAACTGAGCAAACTCAGCGGGCCGGCGCTCACCCTGGTGGTCAATGGCAACGACTTTGACTCCTACCTCAGCATGCCTTGGAGCACCAGCGGCAGCACAGGCAGCTACCCTACGCAGACAACAGTGCCTTTCCCCGTACCCGTCGCCAGCACCCCGACAGGCGGCGGCGCGACGGCCGTGCCGGCCACCCTAGGCGTGTATGCCGAAACCGCTTACGCCGGCACCTGGGCCGGCACCAGCGCGCCGCAGGTCTATGTGGGCGGCGTGGCCCAGGAAGTGCAGACCGACGCCTTCGAAGGCAGCCGCGCCATCAGCTTCAACCTTAACCGTGACGGCGCCGGCTGGCAGATCTTGGGCGCCAGCCAGGACCTGAGCGCCTATACCCAACTGCATTTCAAAATCAAAACCGCAAGCGCCGCGCAATTTGTGCGCGTGCGCATCGCGGGCACCGGTAGCGTAGGCTCTGTGCCCCTAGCGCCCAAACTCCAGACGAACACAGGCTGGCAGGACATCACTATTGCGCTGACCGAGTTCGGCGCTGCCGCCCACGGACCGGTCACCATCCCCTTAAGC
>CANNEW010000295.1 GCA_947503685.1 Comamonadaceae bacterium
CAAGTCCAGTGCCCACAACGCCTTGGTACTTAGCGGCGGCGGCGCGCGGGCGGCCTACCAGGTGGGCGTGCTACAAACCATCGCTACCATACGCCGCGAGCAAGGGCAGGCCCATGGCCCCAACCCCTTCCCCATCCTGAGCGGCACCTCTGCCGGGGCCATCAATGCCGCTGCATTGGCCTGCGGCGCAGATGATTTTGACATGACGGTGGCGCACATGGCCCACACCTGGCAACACATCCACGCAGAACAGGTCTACCACGTCAGCGGCTTACGCATGCTGCGCACTGGGGCACGCTGGTTGGGCTTGTTGTCGCTGGGCTGGTTGCTGACGCGCTGGTGGCGCATTAAGCCGCGATCTTTACTGGATAACGCTCCCTTGGAGGACTTGCTAGCCCATATGGTGGCGCTCCACCGTCTACCCGATATGCTGCGTGTCGGACATCTCAAAGCTCTGGCGGTCAGCGCATCAAGTTACACCACCGGCCAGCATGTGACCTTTTTTCAGGGTGTGAAGGAGGTACAAGAGTGGCAACGCTCACAGCGCTTTGGCGTACGTTGCGGTATCAGCTACACGCATTTGATGGCTTCGGCTGCGATTCCTTTTATCTTTCCGGCCAAGGCCTTGCCCTTGCACCAGCACCATGAATATTTTGGCGACGGCTCGATGCGCCAAAGCGCCCCGCTCTCGCCAGCCATCCGGCTGGGGGCCGAACGTGTGTTGGTTATAGGCGCCGGGCGCATGGCCGAACCGCATGACACCGAGCGGCCACAAAGCGGCCAGTACCCCTCACTGGCGCAAATCGCCGGGCACGCCATGTCCAGTATTTTTCTGGATGCACTGGCGGTGGACATTGAGCGGGTGCAACGCATCAACCAGACCATGGCACTGGTGCCTCCACAAGCACGCGCGGCCAGCAGTCTGCGTCCGGTGGAGGTGCTGGTCATCGCTCCCAGCCAGCGCTTGGACGATATCGCCAACCGCCATGTGGGCGCCTTGCCGGTATCAGTGCGCAGCTTGTTTGGCGGTGTGGGTATTTCGGATGCGCCGCAGGACGCTAAGGGCGCAGCCCTGGCCAGCTATCTTTTGTTTGAAGCGGCCTATACCGGCGAACTCATGGCCTTGGGCCGCGCCGACGCACTGGCGCAAAGGGCCGCGATCTGCGGCTTTTTCGGCTGGCCGGACTAAAATCGTTCCCTTTTCCCATGCACAGGCGGCTGTCAAAGGCGCCACGACACCCATGCCCCGCCAACTGTTTGTCACCACCGCCCTGCCCTACGCCAACGGCAAATTCCATATCGGCCACATCATGGAGTACATCCAAGCCGACATCTGGGTGCGCTTTCAACGCATGCAGGGCCACCAGGTGAATTTTGTTTGCTCGGACGATACGCACGGCGCGCCCATCATGATTGCGGCCGAAAAAGCCGGCAAAACCCCGCAGCAGTTTGTGGCTGATATTGCGGCGGGCCGCAAGCCCTACCTGGACGGCTTTCACATCAGCTTTGACAACTGGCACAGCACCGACGCTCCAGAAAACCACGCCCTGGCGCGCCAGATTTATTGCGACTTGCGCGATATTCCCGAGAGCGAAGGCGGCTCGCTGATCGAGCGTAAAACCATCGAGCAGTTTTTCGACCCGGCGAAAAACATGTTTTTGCCGGACCGCTTTATTAAAGGCGAATGCCCTAAGTGCCACGCGAAAGACCAGTACGGCGACAACTGCGAAGTCTGCGGCGCAGTCTATGCGCCCACGGATTTAATTGACCCGGTGTCGGTGCTCTCCGGCGTGCGCCCTGAGCTAAAGAGTTCGGAGCATTTTTTCTTCAAATTGTCGGACCCGCGCTGTGTGGAGTTTTTGCAAAAATGGACGCAAGACGGGCGCTTGCAGCCCGAAGTCGCCAACAAGGTCAAAGAATGGTTTAGCGTGCGCAGCAACCCGGACGGCAGCACCAGCGAAGGCCTGGGCGACTGGGACATCAGCCGCGATGCGCCCTATTTCGGCATCGAGATACCGGATGCGCCGGGCAAGTATTTTTATGTCTGGCTGGATGCTCCCATAGGCTACCTGGCTTCGCTAAAAAACCTCTTGGACCAGCGTGGCCAGGACTACGAAGCCTACATGGCCCAGCCTGACTTGGAGCAGTACCACTTCATTGGCAAAGACATCGTTACCTTTCACACCTTGTTCTGGCCCGCCATGCTGCATTTCAGCGGGCGCAAAGCGCCGGACAAGGTATTTGTGCATGGCTTTTTGACGGTAAACAACGGCGAGAAGATGAGCAAAAGTCGTGGCACCGGCCTGGACCCGCTCAAATACCTGGGCTTGGGCATGAACCCCGAATGGCTGCGCTACTACCTGGCAGCCAAACTCTCGGCGCGCAATGAAGACATCGACTTCAACGCCGACGACTTTCTGGCCCGGGTCAATAGCGATTTGATCGGTAAGTTTGTGAATATTGCGTCGAGAGCGGCGGGGTTTATCAGCAAACGCTTTGAGGGTAGGCTCACGCATATCTGTGGGGCAAGGGGAGCGGCTCTGTTGCATGAAGTCCGTCAGGCCGAACCGATGCTTAGCGATTTATACGAGCACCGCGAATTTGCAAAAGCCATGCGCGAAATCATGCTGCTGGCCGACAAGGTGAACGCCTACGTGGATCAGAACAAACCTTGGGAACTAGCCAAGGACGCGGCAAATAACGAAGCCCTGCACCAGGTCTGCTCCACCTTGATAAATTGCTTCACTGTGCTGGCACGTTACTTGGCCCCCGTGTTGCCACGAATGGCACAAGCGGTTGAGGCTTTAGCTGGTAGCAACTTACAAGATTGGAAGCAATCCAATATCGATGTGGCAGCTATCCAACCCTACACCCACCTCATGCAACGCGTCACCCCCGAACAACTAGACGCTCTGTTCGAGCCGCCTGCAAAATTGGGGTCAGAGCCTGAGTTTTCCGCTGGAAAATCGGGATCTGACCCCAATTCCTCCAATTCCTCCGACTCCGCCCCTGGTCTTTCTGAAGCCGCTTTATCCATCCCTGGCGGCGAAGACATCGCTCCCAGCATCTCTATCGACGACTTCGCCAAGATCGACTTGCGAGTCGCAAAAATAGTGCAGTGCGAAGCGGTAGAAGGTTCGGTCAAGCTATTGCGCCTTACGCTGGACGTGGGGGAAGGTCGCATGCGTAATGTGTTCTCCGGTATTGCCAGCATGTACAAGCCTGAAGACTTGGTGGGCCAACTCACGGTGCTGGTAGCCAATTTGGCGCCCCGCAAAATGAAATTTGGTGTGTCCGAAGGTATGGTGCTGGCGGCCAGCCATGCGGACGAAAAAGCGGAGCCCGGCATTTACATCTTGAACCCATGGCCCGGCGCGCACCCCGGC
>CANNEW010000296.1 GCA_947503685.1 Comamonadaceae bacterium
TATTGAGCCAGCCCATGTGCTGGGGGCCATGCTGCGCCAGGATGACGGCCCCAAGGCTTTGCTCCAGCGCGCGGGGGTCAACGTCCCTTCGCTGTTGGCCATGGCAGACGCTGCAGCGCACAAACTGCCCCAAGTACAAGGCCAGGACCAAGTACAGGTGGGGCGTGACATGGTCAGCCTTTTGCAAGCCTGCGAAAAAGAAGCCATGAAACGCGGCGACCAATATGTGGCCAGCGAGTTATTTTTGGTGGCCTTGAGTGAAGCCAAGTCCGACTTTGCCAAGCGGGCGCAGGCTTCGGGTTTGAGCCGCAAAAGCCTGGACGCTGCCATTTTGGCGGTGCGCGGCGGGCAGGGCGTGGACAGCGCCGACGCCGAAGACCAGCGTGAGTCCCTGAAAAAATACTGCGTAGATTTGACCGAGCGCGCCCGCGCCGGCAAGCTCGATCCGGTGATTGGCCGTGACGACGAAATCCGCCGTGCTATCCAGGTGCTGCAACGCCGCACCAAGAACAACCCGGTGCTGATTGGCGAGCCCGGTGTCGGCAAGACCGCCATCGTCGAAGGCCTGGCCCAACGCATCGTTGCCGGCGAAGTGCCCGATTCGCTCAAAGGCAAGCGTGTGCTGTCGCTGGAGATGGCCTCCCTGCTGGCGGGCGCCAAATTCCGGGGCGAGTTTGAAGAACGGCTGAAAAATGTGTTGAAAGACCTGTCCAAGGACGAAGGCCAGACCATTGTCTTTATTGACGAATTACACACCATGGTGGGCGCCGGCAAGGCCGAAGGCGCTATGGACGCCGGCAATATGCTCAAGCCGGCCCTGGCACGTGGCGAACTCCATTGTGTAGGCGCAACCACGCTAGACGAGTATCGCAAATACATTGAAAAAGACGCGGCGCTGGAGCGCCGGTTTCAAAAGATTTTGGTGGGCGAGCCTACGGTGGAAGCCACCGTCGCAATTTTGCGCGGCCTGAAAGAACGCTACCAGGTACACCATGGCGTGAACATCACCGACCCAGCCATCGTGGCCGCAGCCGAACTGAGCCATCGCTATATCACCGACCGCTTTCTACCTGACAAAGCGATTGACTTGATTGACGAAGCGGCGGCCAAGATCAAAATCGAACTGGACTCCAAGCCCGAAGTAATGGATAAGCTGGATAGGCGATTGATTCAGTTGCAGATCGAGCGTGAGGCGGTGAAAAAGGAAAAAGACGAAGCCTCTATCAAGCGCTTTGCGCTCATCAACGAGGAAATCAGCACCTTACAGCGCGAAATCGCCGATCTGGACGAAATCTGGAAGGCCGAAAAAGCCATGGCGCAGGGCAGTGCGCAAATCCGGGCAGAGATTGACGTCTTGCGTCAGCAAATTGAAACCCTTACGCGTAAAGGCGATCTCACCAAAGTGGCTGAGTTGCAATACGGCCAGTTGCCAAGTTTGGAAAAGCGCCTAAAAGAGGCGCAAGACACGGAGGCTGGCCGAGCCAAAGGGGGTGAGGGCGCGACGCCTCAATTGCTGCGCACCCAGGTGGGCGCCGAAGAAATCGCCGAAGTGGTGGCGCGCGCTACCGGCATCCCTATCGCCAAACTCATGCAGGGCGACCGGGAAAAACTCTTGCTGATGGAAGAGCGTCTGCACCAGCGCGTGGTGGGCCAGGACGAGGCGATCGGTGCCGTAGCCAATGCGATACGCCGCTCGCGCTCAGGTCTTTCGGACCCCAACCGCCCGACCGGCTCTTTCTTGTTCTTAGGCCCCACCGGCGTGGGCAAGACGGAGTTATGCAAAGCTTTGGCCGGTTTTTTGTTTGACAGTGAAGACCACTTGATCCGCATGGACATGAGCGAGTTCATGGAGAAGCATTCAGTGGCCCGCCTGATTGGCGCGCCTCCGGGCTACGTGGGCTACGAGGAGGGCGGCTACCTTACCGAAGCGGTGCGCCGCAAACCCTATAGCGTGCTATTGCTGGACGAAGTGGAGAAAGCGCATCCGGATGTATTTAATGTGCTCTTGCAGGTGCTCGATGATGGCCGTCTGACCGATGGCCAGGGTCGCACCGTCGACTTCAAAAACACCGTCATCGTCATGACCAGCAATATTGGCTCGCAATTGATCCAGAGCATGGTGGGCCAGGACCGTGAAGACATCAAAGACGCCGTCACTGGGGAATTGAAGAACCATTTCCGGCCTGAATTTATCAATCGCATCGACGAAACCGTGGTCTTCCACGCGCTGGACGCGGGCCATATAGCCAATATAGCCAAGATCCAATTGCAAACCCTGATGGATCGCTTAGCCCGTATGGACTATGTATTGGAGGTATCCGACGCTGCGGTGGCCGAATTGGCCAAGGTGGGCTTTGACCCGGTCTATGGCGCCCGACCGCTCAAACGTGCCATTCAGCAACGTTTGGAAAATCCGCTGTCTAAATTGTTGTTGGAGGGGCGCTTTGTGCCCAAAGACACCATCCATGTAGGCGTAGATCCCATCCGTAATCCGGGCCAATTTTCCTTTAGCGCGACCTAGCGCTCAGGGGCTAGTGGTGTTGCCGGTGGGGACGCGGCGGGCGCCGTCGTAACGGCGCGCCCAATAGGCCAAGCCCATATCTTCGACGCGCACCTCGGCGCCGGGCTTGGGCGAATGGATGAATTTTCCATTGCCAACATAAATACCCACATGGCTGAAGGCGCGGCGCATGGTGTTGAAAAACACCAGGTCTCCTGGCCGCAATTCGGATTTGTCAATCGTTTGGGTGGCTGAGGCTTGCTGCGCTGCGCTGCGCGGAAGCACCAGGCCAATGGTTTGCTCGTAGATGGCTTTGACAAAACCGCTGCAATCAAAGCCGCTTTCGGCGCTGTTACCGCCACGGCGGTAAGGCACCCCAAGAAAGCCCATAGCGCTAACTACCAGACCGGACGCCTGGCTTTGCATGTGGGTTGCCACTTCGCTGATGCGGTTCAGCAATTCCTTGTCGGCAAGCAATTTGCCTAAGTCCTCATTGTCGGGAGCTGTTTGCGCGGCACTGAGCCCGCAGGCAAAAGCCAGGCATAGGGCGACACAGGCACGGAAAGTCATATCGCAACTGTAGTCGAGCTAGCGCCTGAAGTCAACTCAAATTTACTTTAAAAATATATTATAAGTTATTGATTTATATATAAATAATTTTTCTATTTTCCATTTCTGAGTGTGATTTTTCTCATCCGCAAGGCGTCATGGCTTTGGCCGGCTACCTGTGCTGGCATCTCCATTTTGGATCCGGCGTGTCACTGGCCGCGGTCTGGCGACTGGTTATGCTCTGCGCTTTAAGCCACCGGAAAGCTTGCCCATGTTGCTCGATGTTGAAGAAAGCCAGTTAGTGCTGGTGGACTACCAGG
>CANNEW010000297.1 GCA_947503685.1 Comamonadaceae bacterium
CCAGATAGAAGACGCTGGGCACATGATGCACCATGACCAGCCGCAGGTGCTGGCGGCGCTGATTGAGCGTTTTATTGCCTGAAAAAGGCTTTTACCCCAGGCCACGATGCCGGCAAGCGGCGGCCCCCTTCTCCCCCCTAGCCCTTAGCTGCTGTCTCGGGCCGACGTGCCGGCCAAGGCGGCGACATCGGCGCATGAGAAAATGCGCCTTTACGCAATTAGCAGGACACAAGACCATGGAAGTAGAACGCAGCAACCTGATCGGCAGCACTTTGGCAGATTTAAGCCACCGCAGCGCCGAACTCCGGGGGTATCTTTGACTACGCTGCCAAATCGGAACGCCTTCGCACCGTCAACGCCTGGCTGGAAGACCCCAGCGTCTGGAACGACAGCAAGCGCGCCCAGGAACTAGGCAAAGAGAAAAAAGCCCTGGATGGCGTGGTCGTCACCCTCGATGAACTGACCCGCGACCTCTCGGACGACACCGAATTGTTTGAAATGTCGCGCGACGAGGGCGACGAGGCAGGGCTTTTGACCATCGAAGCCGACGCCGCCCGGCTGGCGCTGATCATCGAAGGCCTGGAATTTAGGCGCATGTTCAATAACCCGGCGGACCCGATGAACGCGTTTTTGGACATCCAGGCCGGCGCCGGCGGGACGGAGGCCTGCGACTGGGCCAGCATGCTGCTGCGCCAGTACCTGCGCTACGCCGAGCGCAAAGGCTTTACCACCACCATCGAAGACGAAACCGCCGGTGACATTGCTGGCATCAAAGGCGCGACGATCAAGATAGAGGGCGAATACGCTTTCGGCCTCCTGCGTACCGAAACCGGCGTACACCGGCTGGTGCGCAAATCGCCCTTTGACAGCTCGGGCGGGCGTCACACCAGTTTTGCCAGTGTGTTTGTCTACCCCGAGGTGGACGACTCTATCGAGATCGACATCAACCCGGCCGATGTGCGGGTGGACACCTTTCGCGCCAGCGGCGCCGGGGGCCAGCACATTAACAAAACCGATTCGGCCGTGCGCCTTACCCACCTGCCCACCGGCATCGTGGTGCAGTGCCAGGACGGCCGCAGCCAGCACGGCAACCGCGACGTGGCCTGGAAACGCCTGCGCAGCCGACTCTACGATTTTGAAATGCGCAAACGCATGGAAGAGCAGCAAAAGCTGGAAGACACCAAGACCGACGTGGGCTGGGGCCACCAGATCCGCAGCTATGTGCTGGACAACAGCCGCATCAAGGACTTGCGCACCAATTACGAAACCTCGGCCACACAAAAAGTGCTCGATGGCGACCTTGACCCCTTTATCCAAGCCTCGCTCAAGCAAGGTGTGTAAACCCATGACTCGCCCGGCCCCTAGCGCCCGGCCTGGCGCAACCCTCGGAGTAAACCCATGAACCAAGCAACAGGCGGCAGCCAAACCGCAGCCGCTATCCACCGCAAGGATTACCAAGCGCCGCCGTACTGGATCGAAACCGTCGATCTGTGCTTTGACCTGGACCCGGCCAAGACACGCGTACTCAACAAAATGCGACTGCGCCGCAACCCGGATGTGCCGGCGCAAGCCTTGCGCCTGGACGGCGAAGAGTTAAACCTAGCGCGCGTGCTGGTCAACGGCCAAGGCACCTCTTTCAAAATCGATGGCGACAAACTGGTGCTGGAAAACCTGCCCGAAGACCATGAGGCTTTTGATCTGGAAATTTTTACCACCTGCGCCCCGGTAAAAAACAGCAAGCTCATGGGCTTGTATGTCAGCAACGAGTCGGTTTTCACGCAATGTGAAGCCGAGGGTTTTAGGCGCATCACGTATTTTCTGGACCGGCCCGATGTCATGGCCAGTTACACCGTCACGCTGCGGGCGGATAAAGCGCAGTACCCGGTTTTGTTGTCCAACGGCAATTTGGTGGAGCAAGGCCCGCTAGACGATGGCCGCCACTTCGCCAAGTGGGTAGACCCGCATAAAAAGCCCGCCTATTTGTTTGCCCTGGTGGCGGGCAAGCTGGTGTGCCGCGAACAGCGCATCACCGCACGCAGCGGCAGCGAACATTTGTTGCAAGTGTGGGTGCGTCCGGGCGATCTGGACAAAACCGAACACGCCATGGAATCGCTGATGGCCTCGGTGGCCTGGGACGAAGCCCGCTTTGGCCTGGCGCTGGACCTGGAGCGCTTCATGATCGTGGCCACCAGCGACTTCAATATGGGCGCCATGGAAAACAAAGGCCTCAATATCTTTAACACCAAGCTGCTGTTGGCCAACCCCGCCACCGCCACCGATGGGGATTACGCCAATATCGAAAGCGTGGTCGGCCACGAGTATTTCCACAACTGGACCGGCAACCGCGTGACCTGCCGCGACTGGTTCCAGCTCAGCCTTAAAGAGGGCCTGACGGTGTTTCGCGACCAGGAGTTCAGCCAGGACTTGTGCGGCGAGCCTTCGGCACGGGCGGTCAAACGCATTGAGGATGTGCGGCTTTTACGCACCGTGCAATTCCCCGAAGACGCGGGCCCCATGGCGCATCCAGTGCGGCCAGACAGCTATGTGGAAATCAATAATTTTTACAGCGTCACCGTCTATGAAAAAGGCGCCGAAGTGGTACGCATGATGCAGACCCTGGCAACCGACGGTGCAGCCGTGTCAGGGCGCGAAGGTTTTGCAAAGGGTATGAAGCTCTACTTTGAACGCCATGACGGCCAGGCCGTCACTTGCGATGACTTTGCGCAGGCCATTGCCGATGCCAACCCGCAATCGCACCTGGCCGCGCTGCTAGAGCCCTTCAAGCGCTGGTACAGCCAGGCCGGTACGCCGCAGCTCACCGCCGGTGGTCACTATGACGCGGACAAGCAAACCTACCGCATGACCTTTATGCAAAACAGCACCGCGCGGCCCGGCCAGCAATCCAACGCGCCCTTTGTCATTCCGGTCAGTTTGGGCTTGGTGGGCATGCACAGCGGTGCTGCCCTGCCGCTCTATAGCGCGCCCGATGCCAGGCCCAGCGCCAGCCATTTGCTAGTCATGTCCGAGCAGGACTTGGAGATCACGTTTTACCAAGTCACTGAAGAGCCGGTACCCTCGGTGCTGCGCGGTTTTTCCGCGCCGGTGGTGCTGCACTGTGAATACAGCGATGCGCAACTGCTGGTCTTGCTGGCGCATGATGCCGACCCCTTCAACCGTTGGGAAGCCGGTCAGCGCCTGGCCATGCGCCGTGCGCTGGCGGCCATCGCACAAGGCGGCGCGTCAGAGCAGGTATTGGACAGCGCGTTTTTAGAGGCCATGCGCCAGGTGCTGCGCCACCCGGGCCTGGACGCGGCCTTCAAAGAACTTACGCTTACCCTGCCCTCTGAGGCCTAC
>CANNEW010000298.1 GCA_947503685.1 Comamonadaceae bacterium
TGGGTATCACTATTGGCGCGGTGGCCGAAGCCTTGCTGCTCTGTGCCAAAGGCGGTGCAGACATGGCCAAGGTGAAAGAGGCGATCAGCGGCGGGTTTGCGGACAGTCGCATTTTGCAAGTGCATGGGCAGCGCATGGTGGAGCGCGATTTCGCGCCGCGCGGGCGCATCAGCGTGCAACTCAAAGACATGCGCAACGCACTAGATACCGGCAAGCAATTGGGCTTTGACGCGCCCATCACCCAACTCCTGGAGCAACTCTACGCCCAGGCCCATGACCACGGATTGGCGGGCATGGACCAGGCGGCCCTGTTTGCCGAATTGGCTAGCCGCAACAACATGGCTTAAAGCGGCCATGCGCTAGGTCTAGCGCAGGACCCAGAGCCGCTCAGCGCCCGGGCTACTTCGCTAGCCCCCAGGTTGCCCTCCTCTATGAATACGCCAGGCGCTAGGGCGCAAGGCAGCTTAGAACCAAGGGTAAGCACCAGTGTAATTAGTCAGGAAACACTGTTGACACCTCTTTGCAAAACTGCGACTATTTCACCAAGGGCAACATAGTTTCCCTTGAGTAGTATGGTCGCTTCCTAAATTTTGGCAATTTTTCAAATAAAGGTGCAATATGAAAACACGTAGTCAATGGTTACTTGCCGCTGGACTCAGCAGCGCTTTGGCAATGGGGTCAGCCTTCGCTGCTGACGACAAAGCCCCGATCAAAATCGTTACCAACAACTGGACCAGCCAAGTGGTTTTATCCTACGTGGTAGGTGATGTACTCAAGTCCAAAGGGCTCAATGTCGAGTACAAACCGTCCGATACGCAATTGCAATTTACGGCGATTGCCGCAGGGGACATGGATTTCCAGGTCGAAGTTTGGGAAGGCTCGATGAACGATAACTTCCAGAAGTCTTTGAAAAATGGCGCGGTGGACTACGGCGCGCACAATGCGGTGACCCGTGAAGACTGGTGGTATCCCAGCTATATGAACGAAATGTGCCCGGGCCTGCCAGACTGGAAGGCGCTGGACAAGTGTGCCGCGAAACTCGCGACCGCCGAGACCGGCACCAAAGGCCGTTTTGTAGGACCGCCTGCCGATTGGGGTAAGCATTATTCCGAGCGCATCACAGCGCTGAAGATGAATTACCAGGAAGTTGCCGTGGGACAAGCGGCGACGCTGTGGGCTGAGTTGCAAGCCGCCTATGACCGCAAACAACCGGTGGTGATCTTTAACTGGACTCCCAACTTTATTGAGGCGAAATTCAAAGGACAGTTCGTGGAATTCCCCACCTATGATCCCAAATGCCACACAGACAAAAGCTGGGGCCTAAATCCCGACGCTTTGTATGACTGCGGCGCAGCGGCAAAGGGTTACCTGAGAAAGGTAGGTTCGAAGAACATCGCCAGCAAATGGCCCACTGCCGATAAGATCCTGAAAAAGGTGAACTTCACCAATGACCAGATCGCTGCGGCCGCCCTAATGGTAGACGTAGACGGCATGAAGCCCGAGGACGCTGCAAAGAAGTGGGTAGCCGCCAATCAGACCAGTGTCAAAGCCTGGACGAACTAAAAGTCTTCCGACAACAGTGGGCCGCCGTGGGCGGCCCACTGCTTTGTGCAATTACTCTGTTTTAAGGTTAGTGCATGTTGCAGGCCACGCCGAAAATATCTTGTCGTCACCTTTGGAAAATTTTCGGCGCTGACCCTGTCGGATTTTTGAAAAAACACCAGCAGCAACCCACGCTAGACGCCTTTGCGGCGGAGAAATATATTGGGGCCGTCAGAGACGTATCTTTTGACGTGATGGACAATGAAATTTTGGTCATCATGGGCCTGTCTGGCTCGGGAAAATCCACCCTGATTCGCGCCATCACCCGCCTGCATGACCCCACCGCAGGGGAAGTCATGATGGACGGTAAAAATCTACTAAACGCTTCCCCGAGTGAACTCATTGAAATACGGCGCCACAAAATGGGCATGGTGTTTCAGAACTTTGGCTTGCTGCCACACCGCAATGTCATTGATAACGTTGCCTTCCCTCTTGAAGTGAGCGGGATGTCGCGCACGCTGCGCGATGCCAAGGCCCGCGAGATGCTCAAACTCGTTGGGCTGGAAGGGCGTGAAGCGTATTTCCCCCGGGAATTATCTGGGGGGCAGCAGCAAAGGGTGGGCATCGCGCGCTCGCTGGCCGTAGGACCGGAAATTTGGTTTCTCGATGAGCCTTTTTCAGCCCTGGACCCGCTGATCCGTCGCGAGATGCAGGATGAGTTCATACGCCTGCAAAAGCTGTTGCGAAAAACTATTTTGTTCATCACCCATGATTTCGATGAGGCGATCCGACTGGCTGATCGCATCGGCATCATGAAAGACGGCGAGTTGGTGCAATTGGCAACGCCGCAGGAAATGGTGTTGCACCCTGCCAATGACTATGTGCGCGAGTTCGTCAAAATTGCGCCCCGCGACAAAATTCTGACACTGGGCGCGATCGCCCGTCCACTGACGGGTGAAGTCCCAAAACAGGCCTTGGCCGCAGACACCAAACTGTGTGATGCGGCGGCACAAATACTGGCCTCCGATCAGCGTTTTTCCGTCCTGAACCAAAACCAACAGGCCATGGGCACGGTCAGCCGCGAGGATTTGATCGAAGCCCTGTTCCCACATACGGCGCCGTTATGACTACCGCACGCGCAGTGGATGTGGCTTCGGACACAGGGCCCGTACGCGGTCAAGCTTGGCTGCCCGCGCTAGGTTTTCTGGCTTTGCTTGGCGTCGTTGCCAGCGGTGCATTTCCTTGGCTCGACATCTGGCCGGGCGAGTGGGTGCTGCCATTGCGGGATTGGTTAACCGATGCATTCGCCTGGTTTAGTGAATGGGCCAAGCCGCTGACGCGGGCCATTTCGGCGATCCTTTTTATTCCGCTTCACGTAGTAGAAGTTTTGCTTTTCCGCGGCGTGCCCGACTGGAATCTGCCTGCCCTGCCCTGGGTGTTCGTGGTCATGGGCGTCGTGGTGTTTGCCCATTGGCAAAGTGGCTTGCGGCTGGCCCTTTTTTGCGGCGCATGCATGATGTACTTGGTGGTCTTTGACCTATGGTCAGACGCTATGCAAACGGTTTCCTTGGTGCTGGTGACGGTTCCACTGGCGGCAGCTACGGGCCTGGCTCTGGGTATTTGGTCAACCCGCAATCAGCGGGTGGAACGCACACTCAATACGCTGTTTGATGTGATGCAAGCCACGCCGCACATGGCCTATTTGGGGCCCGTGGTGGTGTTGTTTGGCTTTGGCCAAGTGCCCGCAATGCTTGCCACGCTGATTTTTGCATTACCACCCAT
>CANNEW010000299.1 GCA_947503685.1 Comamonadaceae bacterium
CGCTGGGTGTGGTGCTGGCCCTGGTGGGCGTGGTGCATGTGGTGGTGCAAGGGCAATGGCTGCTGCTCACGCAAGTGGTGTTTGTGCCGGGCGACTTGTGGATCGCCGCTGCCGCCACGGCCTGGGCGGCGTATTCCATGCTGCAAAAACGCTGGGGCAGCCCCATGAGCGCCAGCGCCCAATTGGCCCTTATCTGCGCCGCTGGCGTGGTGGTGCTGACGCCTTTTGCGGCCTGGGAATTGTTGCAAGGCGGCCCGCCTTTAGGCACGCAAGCACTGGCCCTGGTGGTGACGGCCGCACTGTTTCCCGGCGTGCTGGCCTATTGGATTTATGGTTGGACGCAATCGGTCCTCGGCCCCGGCCCGGTGGCGATGACGATGTACCTGGGCCCTTTGTACGCAGCCGTGGTGGCCTGGCTTTTTCTAGGCGAGGCGCTGGAGCTGCACCACCTGATCGGCGGCGTGTTGATTCTGTCTGGCGTGGGGCTGGTGGTGGCGGGGAAGCGTGCGGTGGACGAGTCCGCTTAAGACGCGTTACACCAATTCCAAAAACCCCAACACCGTATCCACGTGCAGTGCAAAGTCGCTGATCGCGTGGTCACCTTCGGGCAGTAGGATGCGCCGAGCCTTTGGGTAGCGCGCTTGCATTTCCCGCCAATCCAGCACTTCGTCGCGTTGCGATACCAAGGCCAGTTCCGGGCCGGGCGTGTGCGTGCCTTCGCTGGCCAGGGCTTCTAGTTCAGCGATGTAGCTTTCCTGAAAATAAAAGCGCTCGTCTGGCGCATGCCATTGGTTTTGCTCGCCAATATGCTTTGCCAGGTCGCGCGCCGGAAACACCGCCGGGTTGAGCAAGACGCTGCGGCAACCCGTCTGGCGCGCCACCCAGGACGCATAAAACCCGCCCAGCGAAGAGCCGACCACGGCCATGGTGTCGCGCGGCCAGTCGGCTATCAGGCGCAGCATGTCATTGGCTGCCTGGCGCGGCGAGGGTGCTAGCTGCGGGCAGCACCATAGCGCCAGCGGATGGCGCTGCGCCACGGCCTGCGCCATCAGGCGCGCTTTGGCGGACGCGGGGGACGAGCGAAAGCCATGCAAGTACAACAGATGCGTAGTGCGGCCTGCATGCGCAGCCATAAACCGGCTGCCTCCAGCCCGTTGGCAAAGTGCTCGCGCATGCGCTGCACGCTCAGCGCCTCGTTGCGCGCCAGCAGCGCGTCCATCAAGGCCTGGTGCTCGCGCAGCGATTCGGCCACCCGGCCGCTTTTGAGCAGCGAGTTGTGGCGGTTGAGTTTCATCACTTTGCGCAAGTCCGCGCACAGTTGGTCGCGCCAGCGGTTATCGGCAATTTCCAAGAGGCGCATATGAAAGCGCTCATTCACTTCAAAAAATCTATCGGTGGAGTCCACGGCGGCGCCCAGTTCGGTGTGCAAGGTTTGCAGGTCTTGCAATTGTGCGGGCGTGGCGCGCTGGGCCACCACCCCGGCCGCGTCAGACTCCAGCAGGGAGAGCAGGTGATAGACGTCCGACTGGTCTTTGGCATTGACCTCGGTCACATAAGCGCCGCGCCGCACTTTCATGGTTACCAGACCCTCGGTGGCCAGCACCTTGATGGCCTCGCGCAGGGGGGTGCGGCTGATGCCGTATTCCTCGGCCAGCGCCATTTCGTCGATCCAGCTACCCGGCGGTAAGGTGTTGGAAAAAATCCGCTCGCGCAGCAATTCCGCCACCTCTTGGTAGAGCGCGCGCGGGGTGAGGGCGAGGGATTGCATGGCACAAATTGTAAGCCCTAATTCAGTTTTGAATTAATAATTATGAATGATAGAATGCGAAGACAGACAAAATCTTGATTTGAAAGCCCGCGCCATGAGCTCCAAGCCGCCCGCATCCCAGTCCCCGCATTCCACACCCTGGCCCGCTTTTGAGCAGGGCGACCATACTGCCTGGCTGCGTGCTGCTGCCAAGTCCGCGCCCGGTGGAAATGTGGATGCGCTGAACTGGACCACGCCCGACGGCATCGTCGTCAAGCCGCTGTACACCGCAGCGGACACGGCCCATTTGCCCTACGCCAATACGCTTCCCGGTTTTGCGCCCTATGTGCGCGGCCCGCAAGCCACCATGTACACGTTGCGGCCCTGGACCATCCGCCAGTACGCCGGTTTTTCTACCGCCGAAGAAAGCAATGCTTTTTACCGCCAGGCGCTGGCCGCTGGCGGGCAGGGCGTGTCGGTGGCTTTCGATTTGGCTACCCATCGCGGCTATGACTCGGACCATCCGCGCGTGACCGGCGACGTAGGCAAGGCCGGTGTTGCCATCGACTCGGTGGAGGACATAAAAATTTTGTTCAACCAGATCCCGCTGGACAAAGTTAGCGTCTCCATGACCATGAACGGCGCGGTGCTGCCGGTGCTGGCCGGCTACATCGTGGCCGCCGAAGAGCAGGGCGTGTCGCAGGCGCAGCTGAGCGGCACCATACAGAACGACATCCTCAAAGAGTTCATGGTGCGCAACACCTATATCTATCCGCCTGCGCCTAGCATGCGGATCATCGGCGACATCATTGCCTACACGGCCAAAAACATGCCCAAGTTCAATTCGATTTCCATATCGGGTTACCACATGCAAGAAGCCGGTGCCAACCAGGCTTTGGAGCTGGCCTTTACTTTGGCCGACGGCAAGGAATACGTCAAAACTGCGATTGCCACCGGTCTGGATGTGGATGAGTTTGCCGGCCGTTTGTCCTTTTTCTGGGCCATCGGCATGAACTTCTATTTAGAAGTGGCCAAGATGCGCGCTGCGCGCCTTTTGTGGTGCCGCATCATGCAAGGCTTTGGCGCCAAGTCGCCCAAGAGCCTGATGCTGCGCACCCACTGCCAAACCAGCGGCTGGAGCCTGACCGAGCAAGACCCCTATAACAACGTGGTGCGCACCACCATCGAAGCCATGGCAGCCGTATTTGGTGGCACGCAAAGCCTGCACACCAATAGCTTTGACGAAGCCATTGCGTTGCCCACCGAGTTCAGTTCGCGTATTGCGCGCAACACGCAGCTCATCATCCAGGAAGAGACGCACATCAGCAGCGTGATCGACCCCTGGGCCGGTAGCTACATGATGGAAAAGCTGACCCAGGACATGGCCGATGCGGCCTGGAAAATTATCGAAGAGGTGGACGCCATGGGCGGCATGGTCAAGGCGGTTGATAGGGCTGGGCCAAGCTGAAAATTGAAGCAGCGGCGGCTGAAAAACAAGCCCGTAT
>CANNEW010000300.1 GCA_947503685.1 Comamonadaceae bacterium
TCAAAGTGGCGGCGGCTGATATGGAACTGCAATTGCTGCGCGAACCGGCCATGAACACTGCGGCCAAAGAAGCGACGCAAAAGAAAATCGATGACTACAAAAAAACCATAGACCGCTATGAGTCCGAACCCGATACCAAAGAAGGCAAGAAAGAATTGATGGTGCGGGCCAAAGCGCATGAAGCCGTTCGCGACCATGCCATTCGCCAAGACCCTTGGTTTGACTATGCCGAAGGCGCTTTGCAAATTGCCATTGTGCTGCTATCGGTCTCCATCATTGGCTCGATACCGGCTTTGTATTTCGCCGGTTTGGGCTTGGGCCTATTGGGCTCTGTGTCCGCGCTCAATGGTTTCTTGTTGTTTTACGGCTGAAATGCCCAAGCCCTAAGGGCATAGCCATTTCGCGCCGGCTATCCAGAGCGCAAAAGCCAAGTGCGTAGGCCGCGTCCCTTCACACCCACTTAAAGCTGGCGCGCAAGACCTTGCTCAACCAGGCCGGCACCGGGCCTGCGCGCAGCAAGGTCGCTGCCATGGAGAACTGGGTGCGTACCACCGCTTTTTCATGGCTAAAGGCCTTAAAGCCGTACAAGCCATGGGCATTGCCCAGGCCCGAATTGCCGATGCCGCCAAAGGGCAGGTTGCCATGCAAAAAGTGAATCATGGCGTGGTTGATGCAGGCGCCACCCGATTGGGTTTGGGCCAGCACCTGCGCTATCGTCGCTTCGTTTTGGCTGTACAGGTACAAGGCCAGTGGTTTGGGTCCCTCGTTGACCTGTGCAATCACTTGATGGATATCGGTAAACGTGAGGATGGGCAGCAAAGGCCCGAAGACCTCTTCTTCCAAAATCCGCGCCCCGGCCCCGATGTTGTCGAGCAAAGTGGGCTGCACATAGCATTGCGCCTCGTCCACCGCACCGCCTGCCAACACCCCAGCGCCATGCGCTTTGGCGTCATCGAGCAGCGCTTTGATGCGCGCCGTGTGCCGGGGGTTAACGATGCGGGTGTAATGTTTGCTGGCTTGCTGCGCCGCTGCGTCTGCGCCATAGGCCTTGCTCAGTTCGGCCTTGCAGCACGCCAGCCAGCGTTCTTTCACGCTTTCGTGGACGAACACATAGTCCGGCGCGATACAGGTTTGCCCCGCGTTTGAAAACTTGCCAAACATCACGCTGGTGGCGGCTAATTCCAAATCAGCGCTGGCGTCAATAATCGTCGGGCTCTTGCCGCCCAGCTCCAGGGTTACGCTGCTCAAATGCTTGGCCGCAGCGCCCATCACATACTTGCCTACCGTGGGGCTGCCGGTAAAGAAAATATGGTCAAAAGGCATGTCCAGCAAGGCCTTGGACACATCCGCGTCGCCCTGGAAAATGGCTACTTCGTCAGGCGCAAACAGTTCGCCGACCAACTGGGTAATCATGCCCGACAAGTGCGGCGTCAGCTCGGAAGGCTTGATGATGACGGTGTTGCCCGCCGCAAGCGCGGACACCAGCGGCCCCAGCGTCAGGTTGAGCGGGTAATTAAACGGACCGATGATCAGGCAGCGCCCCTTGGGTGCGAATTGCACTTCGCTACGCGTACCGCCGGTCATCAGGGTCGGCCATACGCGCTTGGGCTTCATCCATTTTTTCAAGTTACGGATGGCGTCATTGGCCTCTACACAAATGGGCAGAATCTCTCCAATGTCCACTTCGGCCGCCGGTTTGCCCAGATCGGCCGCCGCCAGCCGGTACCATTCTTCGCGCCGCGCCAGCACGGCGTCACGCAGCTTGGTAATTTTGGCGATCCGCTCCTGTGCCGTCGAGCTGCGCAGGCGCAGCGCAGTGGCGGCTTGGCTGGCAAAAACCTGGCTTATTTGTTCTTGGGTCACCAAGGTGCGATGGGTCATATCGAGCATATTTGCTACTCCTAAAAGCTGAAAAGCCGGTGCTGGGGGCAGCTACTTTGCGCCACCGACCGATGGCACAAAGCGCGCTTGCTCGCTTGGGCTCCATCAAACATCATAGCTGCGGCGCATGCGGGTATCTGCCGCCTAAGTGTCTGCTTGCCTTTGGGGGCAGTTTGCGTCGGTGCGTAAGATAGGCGCCATGACGCCGCTCGCTTTCAATTCACTGGTGCCACAAAACCTGCGCCTTCGCTTCCAGCTAGCGCTCGGTGTGCTGCCGCTTGCTTGCATGTTGCTGGCGTTTATCCCCAGCTACTTCTTTGCCCAATGGCTGGAAAAGCTCGAGGGTATCCCGGCGCAGACGCGCTTGTTGGACCATCCCACAGGCCGGATGTGGGTGGCAGCGTTTTTGGGGGCCTTGTTGCTGCAATTGCTGTTCGGCTATTTGCTGGGTTGGCTGCTCAATGCCCTATGGGCCCGCTGGTTGCTGCGTTGGTCCTTGGACAAAATCCGTGCGGTCTATTTGCACTCCCAAGTGCCCCCCGCTTGGCTCAAGCCGGCCGCCGTTGCCTTGGCCGGTGGCCGGGTGGCCATCATCGCGGTCGCACGCTGGGAGCGCGAGCGCAAGGCCGGTGCCCTGCGCTATGTGCTGCGCAAAGGCATCATCGCCTGGGGTTTGCCCATGTATGTGTTTATGTACGGCGTTCAAACTTTGCTGCGCGGGGAGAGTCTGGAGGCCCAGGAAGCTTTGCGTAGCGCCTTGTTGTGGTTGGGGGGCGGTGCGGTTCTCGGCGCTGTCATGTGGTGGGTGTCCGAGTTCAATTACCGCAAACTCAAGGCCAGCTTGGGTCTTTAGAACGCCAAGGCTGCGAGCCGCGCCACGCGCCGGTTCATTTAATCTCTCGCGCCCGCCAAAAACGCCTGCATATGAAACCGCGCTTGCGCGGGCGCATAACGCAACTGTGGCGCCACCGGACAGGCATTGCGCGCCAGGCAGCCGCCGCGCAGGCATTGCTGCTCGGCATCATGGCGCACATGGTCGCGGCAGCGCTCCACGGCAAATTGCTGCCCGTCAAAGGCCTGTACCGGGCAGGCATGCAGACAAGGCTGCTCGATACAACTTAGGCAGGGGTTTTCATCCAGTGGCGCAGCGTCCATGCTTTGGCTGCAAGCGGCCCGATCATCCGCGTCCACCGTGGGCAAAGCCAAGGCAAAGCGGTAGGCATGCCACAGGCCATGCTGCGGGTGCAGGCGCAGCATCAAGGGGCTGGGAAACACCGCCTCGCAGCGGCTCGCCCATTGCTGAAACGGGTGGTAATGCGGCTGCAATGGCGGGCCGTCAAAAGGGTAGAGCGCCAGGCCACCAAA
>CANNEW010000301.1 GCA_947503685.1 Comamonadaceae bacterium
GGCACTTGTTTTTCGCGAAAGCACACCTCGGCCAGGGAGTGCTGCACCGGGCCTTCGCGCAAGGCCTGGAAATGCACCACAAACTTGCGCAGGTATACGCGGTACTTGCGTACAAAGCGCAGGTCACGCAGCAAGATACTCATGACGACGGGCATGACCGGCAGCAAGAGCAGGCACAAGCTGTTGAACAGCCAGGCCACCAGGCTGGCAAAGCGCGCGCGCCAGGGAAGATCAGCCACCAGAGCCAGCACCGCGCTCATCGGCCAATACCCTGGTAGATAAAGCCGCGCTCACGCATGCGTATGGGCTCAAACAAATTACGTCCGTCAAAAATCAAAGGCTGCTTTAAGGCGATCTTGATGGCATCAAAGTCTGGCGCCTTAAATTGGCGCCATTCGGTCATGATGACCAGCGCGTCGGCATCTTGCATCGCGGCCTCTTTGGTACCGCAGAGCAAGAGGTCCGGGCGCGGTCCATAAATATGCTGCGTCTCGTCCATGGCCGCTGGGTCGTAGGCTTGCACCTTTGCTCCGGCTTGCCACATGGCTTCCATCAGCACGCGGCTGGGCGCCTCGCGCATATCGTCGGTATTGGGTTTGAAGGCCAGGCCCCAGAGCCCGATCACCTTATTGGACAAGTCACCCTGAAAGTGCGCCTTGAGTTTGTCGAAGATCACCCGCTTTTGCGCTTGGTTGCGCGCCTCTACCGCGTTCAGGATAAAGGGGTCCATGCCGATTTGCTGGGCCGACTTGACCAGGGCGCTAATGTCTTTGGGAAAACAGCTTCCGCCGTAGCCTGCGCCCGCGTAAATAAAGTGGTAACCGATGCGCTGGTCGCTGCCAATGCCCTGGCGCACCGACTCGATGTCAGCACCTAGCCCTTCAGCGACGATCGCCATTTCGTTCATCAGGCTGATACGGGTGGCCAGCATGCAGTTGGCGGCGTATTTGGTCATCTCCGCGCTGCGCGGGCTCATGACGATGATTTTGTCGTGGTTGCGGTTAAAGGGCTCGTAGAGCTCGCGCATCAATTTTTCAGCACGCGCGCTATGGGTGCCGATGACGATGCGGTCCGGGCGCTGGCAATCCGCCACGGCGGCGCCTTCTTTCAAGAACTCGGGGTTGGATACCACGTCAAACTCGATCTCCTGGCCGCGCTCCTTGAGCGTTTGGGCGATCGCCTCGCTGACCCGGTCGGCGGTACCGACCGGCACGGTGGATTTGTCAACGATGACGGCGTAGCCCGATAGATGGCTGGCGATGGTTTTGGCAACCGCCAACACATGGCGCAGATCGGCGCTACCGTCTTCGCCGGGCGGCGTACCCACGGCGATGAAGTGGATGTCGGCGTGCTGCACTGCCAGGGCGGCGTCCGAAGTAAACACCAAGCGTCCGTCGGCATAGGCGTTTTTGACAATCGAGTCCAGGCCGGGCTCAAAAATAGGGATCACGCCTTCGCGCAAATCCTGTAATTTTTTTTCATCCAGATCTACACAAGTGACCTGGTGACCCGCGTCGGCCAGGACTGCGCCCTGTACCAAACCGACATACCCTGTGCCGAAAACCGATATCTTCATAGATTCCCCTTAGCTGGCGCGAATGCTAGGAAGCCGATATGGCAAGTCGATGTCAAAAAAATGAAGATTTGATGATGCCCGGCTCTACCCTGGGGTTGGTCGGTCTTTTGTACGTAAACTCAATGACACATTGCGTCCGTCTGACTTAAGAGGTAATTCCACCGTGAAAGCTGTATTCCCCGTCGCCGGCCTAGGCACCCGATTCCTACCAGCCACCAAGGCCAGCCCTAAAGAGATGCTGTGCGTGGTGGATAAGCCGCTGATTCAGTACGCGGTGGAAGAAGCCATAGAGGCCGGATTTACCGAACTGATATTTGTGACCGGGCGCAGCAAGCGCAGCATCGAAGACCACTTTGACCGCTCGTTTGAGTTGGAGTATGAACTCCAGTCCAAAAACAAAACTGATTTGCTGGCCTTGGTGCAAAACATCAAGCCAGCGCATGTCAACTGCATTTATGTCCGCCAGGCCGAAGCCCTAGGCCTGGGCCATGCAGTCAATTGCGCAGCCAATTTGGTGGGCGATGAGCCTTTTGCGGTGATCTTGGCCGATGACTTGCTCGACCACCAGCCCGGCGTGCTCAAGCAAATGGTGGAGCGCTATCGGCACTACCGCAGTTCGATACTGGCGGTGGAAAAAATCGCCCCGGAGCAAAGCCGTTCGTATGGTGTTATCGCGGGACATGCCATTGAAGACCGTATTACCAAGTTGTCCAATATCGTTGAAAAACCCGCCCCGGCGGATGCCCCTTCGGACATGGGCGTGGTGGGTCGCTATATTTTTACGCCGTCTATCTTCAAACATATTCAGGCCTTAAAGCCCGGAGCCGGTGGCGAGTACCAATTGACCGACGCTATCCAAAGCTTATTGGCCCATGAAGCGGTGTACGCCTACGCCTACGAGGGTGTGCGCTATGACTGCGGTTCTAAGCTGGGCTACTTAAAAGCCACTGTGGAGTTTGCAATGCGGCATGCAGAGACAGGCGAGGAGTTTAAAAAATACCTGGTCCACACCGTGCAAGACTTGGCTTAGCAGAGGGCTGGCAATTTTTTCATTAATTGCGATTTAATTCACACTTTCGTCATTTTCGGGTTCTACAGTGATTACTTCAATTCACTGGAGCCAGTATGGCATCTCAAGATACAAGTCGTCGCAGTTTTATCATTAAGCTGGCATCCGTTTCAGGCACTTTGGCCACCGGGTCTTTGCTTTCAGCCTGCGGCGGCGGTAGCGCATCGTCGAACATGGTGCAGTTCAATTACGGTGTAGCCAGTGGCGACCCCTTGTCCAACAAAGTCATTTTGTGGACGCACGCAAAGTACCAGAACTCCAACGACCCCGTCGCCCTTCGGTACGAAGTGGCTACCGATGCAACATTTTCGAATGTGGTGAGTTCGGGTGCGACGACGGCTTTAGAAGCGGCCTCATTCACAGCCAAGGTGGATGCCAGTGGCTTAGCACCTGCCACAGAGTATTACTATCGATTCACCTCTGATGTGTGGATTTCGCCCGTTGGACGAACGCGTACTTTGCCTACTGGCACCGTAGCGGAAGTGAAGTTGGCGGTGTTCTCATGCTCTAGCTATGCGCATGGGCATTTTCATGTGTACGGCGAAGCGAGCAAGGCGGACGCCCAGGACGCCTTGCACTTGGGCG
>CANNEW010000302.1 GCA_947503685.1 Comamonadaceae bacterium
CAGCACCGTCAGCCACACCGCCAGCCATTGCCCTGCGCTGTGCGGCCTGCGGCGCGCAATGCGGTCGGCGCGTAGCGGCGTGGCCAAGCGACGCTCCAAAAATGCATAGGCTATTGCGCAAGGCGCTGTCAGGCACAGCGTCCAAACCGCCAGTACACCAGCCTGGCTTATTTGCAGCTCATAGGCCACCAAGGTGTAAATTTCCACTTCCACCGTCGCATAGCCTGGTCCGCCGAGCACCAGCGCCAGCCCAAAACTAGCAAAGCAATACAAAAATACCAAGCACAAGGCCGACATCAGCCAGGGCGCAATAGCCGGCCACTCGATGCGCCAAAACGCACGCCAGGGCGTGGCGCCCAGGGTGCGCGCAGCGGCCAGGCGCGAAGCGCTGACCTGCTCCAGCGCCTCGGTGGCGGCGCGCACCAGCACACACAGATTGAAAAACACATTTCCATAGAGGAGCAAATACGGTGTGCCCTGCCAAGACGCGCCACCCCAGCGCTGCCACAGCCCTTGCGGCCCGGCCAGTGCCAGCACGCCCATTGCCGCGACCAGTGTGGGCACCACAAAAGGCAGCATCAAGGCGCGCAACAGCCAGCTGCGCCCGGGAAACTCCAACCGGGCCAGCACCCAGGCAATGGGCAGGCCCAGCAGCAAAACCAACACACAGGTGATGCAAGCCTGAAGAAAGGACCAGAGCAGCCGCCAGCGCAAATAGGGATCGTGCAGGGGCGCAAGCCAAGCCGCATCGCTACTGCCCACCGCAGCGGCCTCTGCCAGCAGGCGCAGCGCGGGCGCAATCAACACGGCCAGCAAAAACGCAAATGGCAGGCAAGCCAGCGACCAGGTGCCCGCACCCGTTGGAAACAAAGTACGCGACTTAAGCACACGGCTCCTGGTCCGCAAAGCGGCAAGCGCCAACAACCCTAGCGCAAAGTGCCTTCAGCAAACCAGCGCGGGGTGTGAACATCGTCGGGCTTTACTTCAACACCACCTGCGTCCAGCGCGCCACCCAGGCAGCGCCTTTATCGGCGATGTCTTGGTCCGAAGGGGTATCGGCCTTGGCCGGTTCGGGCGCGAACTTCATCACATCGGCGCGCGCCACACCGGGCTCCACCGGGTACATCCACATCTCGGTTTGTAATTGCTTTTGCACTTCGGTCGAGCGCATAAATTCAATAAATTTTTCGGCAGCTGGACGGGCCTGACCGCCCTTGACCAAAGCCACACCTTCAATTTGTTTAAACACCGCACCGGGCAGGCTCAGGCTGCCGGTAGGCGGCTGCGTCAGCTTTTCTTTGCTGTAAAACAATTCGGCCGCCGGGCTGGTGGCATAGCTCACCACCAGGGGGCGTGCGCCACCTTCGGCGCGGCTGAAATCGGTGTAATAAGCCTCGCTCCAACCCTTGGCCACTTTCACGCCGCCTTTGCGCATGCGCGCCCACCAATCAAAGGCTTTTTCCTCGCCCATAGCGCCGATGGTGGCCAGCAAAAATGCATAGCCGGTGCTCGATGTGGCCGGGTTTTGCACCACCAGCAGGCGGGCCATCGCGGGCTGTGTCAAATCATCCAGGCTGCCGGGCAAAGCCAGTTTGCGCTTTGCAAACCATTGCGCGTCGTAGTTAATCGTCACATAGCCATAGTCCACTGGCACCAAAGGCGCGGGCAACGTCTGCGCAGCGGCACGCTGGCTGGCCGGGCCGGTATAGGCATCGAGCACATCGGCGGCAATCGCCTTGGCAGCCAGGGTATTGTCGATGCCATAAACCACATCGGCAATCGGCGCTTTGCGGGTCAGGATCAGCTTATTCAGCATCTCGCCAGCATCGCCGGCTTTGCTGATCCGCAGCTTGACGCCAGCCTCTTTTTCAAACTGCGCCAGCAGGGGCTTGGGCACAGCAAAAGAGCTGTGCGTCAGCACCCGCAACTCTTGCGCCGCGCCTGCGTAGTTAGCGCAAAGCGAAGTTGTGCCGAGCAGTGCGGTGACCAGCGCTTTGCGCCGTGAAAATGAAAAAATGCCGTGTTGCATGGAATACCTTTTTTAACGTTTCAAAACAATCCAGCATGGATGCATGAAACGAAAAAGAGGCCCATACGCACACGGCATTTTCCCCATCACACTTCCTACGCTGGCATGACCCAGATCAGGTTCATGGGGTATTTCTCAGTCCAGCTTGCGCCAGACACCCCCGGTGAAGCCGCGATCATACCTCGCGCTTAAATGCCATGGCGGTGAGGCCCGAGGCCGTGGTTATTCGGGTCCTCCTACTGGGCCTACGACAATCGGCGAATGCACAACGCACTCTGGCCCTTGTTCACCAGTTTTTCCTGGCAGGAATTGCGCCATCACCCCTGGCGCAATGGCGCGGCGGTGGTGGCGGTGATGCTGGGCGTGGCGCTGGCGTTTGCGGTGCATGTGATCAATGCCTCGGCGCTGGATGAATTTGCGCGCGGCATGCGCAGCGTGGCCGGGCAGGCCGATGTGCAGGTACAGGGCCGCAGCAGACCTGTCATCGACGAGGCGCTGTATGGCCGCCTAAGCCGACACCCCGATGTGCAAAGCGCCTCGCCGGTGATTGAAATCAATACCTATGCCTTGCTTCCTCAAGGCCGCAGCGATGGGCCATTGCAGGGCAGTAGCAAGCTGGCGATTCGCGTGTTGGGGGTGGATGCACTGCAAGTGGCGGGCATCACGCCCGAGGTGCTGCCCCTGCCAGACAGCGATACCGGCCGCCTCGATGTGTTTGCCCCTGATGCAGTGTTCTTAAACAGCGCGGCGCGTGTGGCTTTGATGCCGCCAAATGCCTCCGATGACGGGCGCGGCATAAATGTCACCCCTCGCACACTTCAGGACCCAGCCGGAGCTGCAAGGGCGGTGCGCCTGCAACAAGGCATGCAGTGGCAAAACCTGCGCCTGGCGGGGCGTGTCGCGGCGGGTGGCGCGCCGCTGGCCGTGATGGACGTGGCCGCAACGCAAACCGTGTTTGGCATGCTGGGGCAACTCAGCCGCGTGGATGTGCAACTGCGCCCCGGCGTAGACCGCGCGCGCTTTTTGGCGCAGCTGCAATCCCAGCCCGATTGGCCTGCGGATGCGGTGCTGGCTGAGCCTGGTCAGGCGCTGGCGCGTATGGACAATGTGTCGCGCGCTTACCGGGTGAACCTGACGGTGCTGGCCCTGGTGGCTTTGTTTACCGGCGGCTTTTTGGTGTATTCCGTGTTGGC
>CANNEW010000303.1 GCA_947503685.1 Comamonadaceae bacterium
AAGGCAAAGTCAGCCACGCCGCCAGCAAGCGCAGCGCCAGCTACGGCGAACTGGCTACATCCGCTGCGCAACAAAAAGCGCCCAGCGATATCGTGCTCAAAAGCCCGGACCAATGGACGCTGATCGGCAAGCCACTCAAACGCTTTGATATCCCAGCCAAGTGCGATGGCAGCGCTATCTATGGCACAGATGTACGCGTACCGGGCATGCTGTATGCCGCTATTGCGCAATGCCCGGTCTTTGGTGGCGTGCCCAAATCGGTGGATGGCGCGGCGGCTATGAGCCGGCGCGGTATCAAAAAAGTAGTCGCCGGGCCGGACTTCGTCGCCGTAGTGGCCGATAACTGGTGGCGTGCGCAGCAAGCACTCAAAGCAGTCAAAGTGGTGTGGGACTACCGGGGCAACGAAAAGCTGGACGACCAGGCGATTGCACAAACCCTGCAAGCCGGGGTGTTGGCCGCGCGCAGCCTACGCAAGGAAGGCGATTTCGAAGCCACTTGGGCAACAGCCACAGGCGCCCAAGCGGCCGACTTCAAGACAGTGGAGGCGGACTATTTCACGCCCTACCTGAACCACTTCACCCTGGAGCCGCAAAACTGCACGGCCTGGGTGAAAGGCGATTTGGCCGAGGTCTGGGCACCTACGCAAAGCGCCGAAGCCAGCCTCAACGAAGCGGCCAAAACCCTGGGCGTGCCGGTGGGCAGCGTAACCGTACACCGACCCTATCTGGGCGGCGGCTACGGGCGGCGCGCCGTATCCCAAGACTATGTGCGCCAGGCGGTGCTGATCGCCCGTGAGCTGGGCGGCACGCCGGTGCAACTGCTCTGGTCGCGCGAAGAGGATATGCAGCATGACTTTTACCGGCCGGCGGTGCTGTACCGCCAACGCGCAGTGGTGAGTAAAGACGGGCGCGTGCTGGGCTGGCAGGCGCGCATGGCCTCGCAATCGATCATGGAAAAAGTCCGACCCGCATCGCTGAAAAACGGGCAGGACTTTCAAGCAGGTGAATCGTTTCACGACATGCCTTACCAAGTGGCGAATCTGGACCTGCGCCATGGCATTTGCCAGATCAATGTGCCGGTGGGCTTTTGGCGCTCGGTGTTCCATTCGCAAAACCCATTTGCACGCGAGAGCTTTTTGGACGAAGTGCTGCAGGCTGCCGGCAAAGACGCATTGCTCGGGCGCCTGGAGCTATTGCCCGCCGGCGGGCGCGATCGCAAAGTGCTCGAAGCAGCAGCCCGCGAAGGCCACTGGGGTGCCAAACTGGCACCGGGGCGCTTTCAAGGGCTGGCGGTGCAAGACGCTTATGGCAGCTTTGCCGCCTGCGTGGTGGAGTTGTCGGTTTCCAAGCAAAAAGCGGTGATGCTGCACCGCATAACCATCGCCGTGGACAGCGGCCAGGTTGCCAATATAGATTCTGCGCGGGCGCAAATTGAAGGCAATGTGGTCTATGCCTTATCCAGTATCTTTATGAACGAGATCAATATCCAGGACGGGCGGGTAACGCAAAGCAATTTGGCAGACTACCCCTTGGTGCAGTTACGCCAAACCCCTGTTATTCAGTCCGTGCTGGTGCCCAGCGGCGGAGAGGTCTGGGGCGGGTTCGGCGAGCCGCCTTATGGGCCCATCACGCCGGCCATTGCCAACGCCATCGCAGCGGCCACCGGCGTACGTCTGCGCCGCACGCCTTTTAGCCACGAAGGTTTTTCGCTGGCCTAGACGCGCGCTCAAGCCCGCAGCGTTTGTGCAAAGAATGCCAGCGTGCGCTCCCAGGCTTGCGCGGCGGCCGCGCTGTCAAAGCGCGGTGTGGTGTCGTTGTTAAAGCCGTGCTGCGTGCCCGGGTAGTGGTGCACCGTCATGGTTACACCTGCTGCCTTCAAAGCCTCTTCGTAGGGTGGCCAGGCTTTGTTAATCCGGTCGTCGGTGCCCGCGAAATGCAGCAAGAGCGGGGCTTTGACTTTGGCCGCTTCGCTGGCGGTGGGTACGTCGCCATAAAAGGGGACGGCGGCGGCCAGTTGCGGCAAGCGCGTAGCCAAGCGGTGCGCCATGCCACCGCCCCAGCAAAAACCCACCACCCCCATCTTGCCGGCAGCGTCGCTGCGGCTGGCCAGCACGCCGGCGGCGGCCACAAAATCTTCTAGCGTTTTGGCCTGGTCGAGCTGGGCGAACAACTGGCGCGCCTTATCCTCATCGCCGGGATAGCCGCCCAGCGGTGTGAGCGCATCCGGCGCAAAGGCCATATAACCGGCCAGCGCCAGGCGCCGTGCGATATCTTCGATGTGCGGATTGAGGCCCCGGTTTTCATGGGCGACCAGCACCGCGGGCAATTTGCCGCTGGCACCGGCCGGCCGCGTCAAATAAGCCCGCACCGTGCCCGAACCTTTGGGGGACGCAAATTCCACCCACTCGCTGCGGATGCGTGCATCGTCTTTGGCAAGCACCTGGCCCAACGCAAAGTCGGGGCTCAAAGCCGCCAACAGCCCGGCTGCCGTGGCACCGCCTACTGCAAACTTTTGCGCCGCTTGCAAAAACCCGCGCCGGTCGATAGTGCCGTGCACATAGGCATCAAACAAAATTAAAAGTTCTTGATCAAAGTCTTTTGCGCTCTGGCGTGACATGGAGTGGGGCTCTGCGGTAGGTTGGAAAATCAAGCCTTGGCTTGCCGCCTTGGTTTGTGCTCGCGGTCGAATATACAGGAGCTTTGTATCGTTTTTTGTAAGTGATTTTTACTTTTTTGCCGCTATCGGCCGCTAAGATGAGGGCTATTCAACAGGAGCCCCTCCATGGGACACATCGTTAATTTTCAGCGCCCCGACGGCAAAGCATTGCAGGGCTACCTGGCCGAGTCTGCGGGCAAAAGCAAGGCTCCAGCCATTGTGGTCATTCAGGAATGGTGGGGGCTCAATGACCAGATTCGCGGCGTTGCCGACCGCCTGGCCATCGCAGGCTTTCAGGCACTGGTACCCGACTTGTACCGGGGCAAATCGACGGTCGAAGCGCAAGAAGCACACCACCTGATGAGCGCACTGGACTTTGGCGATGCCGCATCGCAAGACATTCGCGGCGCGGTGCAGTTCCTCAAAGGCCGCAGCCCCAAAGTCGGCGTTACCGGCTTTTGCATGGGCGGTGCGCTGACCTTGCTGTCGCTCACCCAATCGCCGGAAATCGACGCTGGTGTAACGTGGTACGGCTGCCCGCC
>CANNEW010000304.1 GCA_947503685.1 Comamonadaceae bacterium
ACCGGAGATTACGCGATGCTGGCCGCTACCGGCGAGGCCCATGGCTTTGACGTGGCGCGCATGAACAGCTACGAGGTACATGGCCTGCGGGTCTCCAGCTCCGCCGTGCGGTCCGCCCTGGCCGACGGAAATATGGCGCAGGCAGCGCGCCTGCTGGGCCGCCCTTACCGGATTTCCGGCCACATCGTACATGGCCGCAAGCTCGGACGCACGCTGGGTTTTCGCACCTTAAACCTACGCTTTCCGCGCTGGAAACCCGCTACCGGCGGCATCTTTGTGGTGCTGGTACACGGCCTGACGGACAAGCCCATCGCCGGAGTGGCCAATCTGGGCGTACGCCCTTCGCTGGATCCCAATGATGTGAACGGCGGGCGCGTGCTGCTCGAAACCCACTGTCTGGACTGGCCTGCCAGCCTCGGCCAAGACGGGGGCTACGGTAAAATTGTTAGCGTGGAACTGCTGCACAAACTACACGACGAACGCAAATACGACGGTCTGGACGCCCTGACCCAAGGGATACAGCGCGACTGCGACGATGCCCGGGCCTGGCTCGCCGCCCGAATTTGACAGGGCACACCGGCGCACCTTGCCCCGCGCCAAGCGCACCCATCTAGCGCAAGCTGACGGCCCTACCCGCGCAGCCCACCCCAACCGATAACGGCCCCCGACGCCAGCACCTGAGACTTGTATGACTGAAGCCCTTGACTACCGCAGCACCCTGAACCTGCCCGACACGCCCTTCCCCATGCGCGGCGACTTGCCCAAACGCGAGCCCGCCTGGGCCAAGACCTGGAGCGACGCCGGCCTGTACAAGCGCCTGCGCGTGGCACGCCAAGGCCAGCCCTTGTTTGTGCTGCACGACGGCCCACCGTACGCCAATGGCAAATTGCACATCGGCCATGCGCTCAACAAAGTGCTGAAAGACATGATCGTGAAAAGCCGCCAATTGGCCGGGTTTGACGCGCAATACATCCCCGGATGGGACTGCCACGGCTTGCCGATTGAAAATGCCATTGAAAAGCTGCACGGGCGCAAGCTAAGCCGGGACGATATGCAGGCCAAAAGCCGCGCCTTTGCCACTGAGCAAATCGACCAGCAGCGCGAAGACTTTCAGCGCCTGGGCGTGCTGGGTGACTGGGAGCGCCCCTACCGCACCATGGACCCGGCCAATGAGGCCGGCGAAATCCGCGCCTTCAAACGCGTCATCGAGCGCGGTTTTGTCTATCGGGGTTTGAAGCCCGTCTATTGGTGCTTTGATTGCGGATCGTCCTTGGCAGAGTTTGAAATTGAATACGCGGACAAAAAAAGCGACACGCTGGATGTGGCGTTTTTATGTGCCGAGCCGGACAAACTGGCCAAGGCTTTTGGGCTGCCCAAGCTGGACAAAGAAGCTTTTGCCGTCATTTGGACCACTACCGCCTGGACGATTCCGGCCAACCAGGCGCTCAACCTCAATCCGGCCCTGGTTTATGCCCTGGTGGACACCCCGCGCGGCCTGATGTTGTGCGCGCAGTCGCTGGTGGACAAATGCCTGGAACGCTGGCAATTGCAAGGCTCTATCGTGGCGACGGTAGAAGGCAAGGCGCTGGACCATATCGCCTTTCATCACCCCTTGTCCCACATCGACCCCGGCTACGCCCGCACCGCGCCGGTGTATTTGGCAGACTACGCTACAGATGCAGACGGCACCGGCATCGTGCACTCCTCGCCGGCCTATGGCGTGGAAGACTTTAACTCCTGCGTCGCCCAAGGCCTGGCCTATGACGCCATCCTGAACCCGGTGCAAGGCAATGGCGCTTATGCCACCGACTTCCCCTTGTTTGGCGGCCAGCACATCTGGAAAGCCGTGCCGCAAATTTTGGAAACTTTGAAAAACGCCGGGCGCTTGATGGCCACCCAGGGCATCACCCACAGCTACCCGCATTGCTGGCGGCATAAATCTCCGGTCATTTACCGTGCGGCGGCCCAATGGTTTGTGCGCATGGACCAAGGCGAGGGCGTGTTCACCAAAGACAAAGCGTCCAAAACGCTGCGCCAATTGGCGCTGGATGCGATTGAGCAAACCCAGTTCTACCCTGAAAACGGCAAAACCCGTTTGCGCGACATGATTGCCAACCGGCCCGACTGGTGTATTTCGCGCCAGCGCAGCTGGGGCGTACCAGTGCCATTTTTGCTGCACAAAGACAGCGGCGAGTTGCACCCGGACACCATGGAGATTTTGGATATCGCAGCGAGCATGGTGGAACAGGGCGGCATCGAGGCCTGGAGCCGCGCAGATGTGAGGGACGTGCAGCAGTTGCTGATGGCCCAAGGAAAGGGCACCACCGCCCAGGCGGATGAGTACAGCAAGAGCACCGATATTTTGGAAGTCTGGTTTGACTCGGGCTCCACCTTTGAACATGTGCTGCGCGGCAGCCACAAAGACGCCTACGATAGAGCACCGTTTCACGAAACAGGACCCGAAGCCGACTTGTATCTAGAAGGCCACGACCAACACCGAGGTTGGTTCCACAGTTCCTTGTTGCTCGGTTGCGCCTTGTATGACCGCGCGCCTTACCGGGGGCTATTGACCCATGGTTTTGCCACCGACGGCCAGGGCCGAAAAATGAGCAAAAGCCTGGGCAATACCGTCGCACCGCAGGAAGTGACGCAAAAGTTGGGCGCCGAAATCATTCGTCTGTGGGTGGCCTCTACCGACTATTCGGGCGACCTGAACATTGACGACAAAATTCTGGCGCGCGTGGTGGACACCTACCGCCGCGTGCGCAATACCCTGAAGTTTTTGCTCGCCAACGTCAGCGACTTTGATCCGGGCAAGGACACCGTGCCTTTTGACTCGATGCTGGAAGTGGATCGTTACGCCATCAGTCGTGCGGCGCGCTTGCAGGCGGATATTGTGGGCCATTGGAATGCAGACCGGCAGGTGTTTGAAGGCGGCCATTTCGGGCGCTACGAATTCCATCCTGTGGTCTCCAAATTACAGGTGTATTGCTCGGAAGACCTGGGCGCGTTTTACTTGGACGTGCTCAAAGATCGGCTCTACACCACGGCTGCCGCCTCGCATGCGCGGCGCAGCGCACAAACCGCTTTGTGGCAGATTACCCAGGCCATGCTGCGCTGGATGGCGCCTTTTCTCAGCTTCACCGCCGAAGAGGCCTGG
>CANNEW010000305.1 GCA_947503685.1 Comamonadaceae bacterium
GGGCGGATGGCGTTGGCGCCGATTTAGCGGCGGGGACGGCTTTGTCGTCGCGCCCGTAGTTAAAGCTTTGGGCGCCTTTTTGCCCCTTGGACTGCGCTATCGCATTGGAGCGTTTGCTTTGAATCAGCCAGTCCTGCACGCCGCCTTCAAACTCACGCCAGCGGCCCGGGCCTTCATAGGCGATCGTGCTGGTCACCACATTGTCCAAAAACGTACGGTCGTGGCTGACCAGAAACACCGTGCCATCGTAGTTTTGCAACAGGTCTTCCAGCAATTCCAGGGTGTCGATGTCCAGGTCATTGGTGGGCTCATCAAGCACTAATACATTGGCCGGGCGGGCGAACAGTCGCGCTAACAACAAGCGGTTGCGCTCGCCCCCACTAAGTGAGCGTACCGGGGAATTAGCGCGTGCTGGCGAGAATAAAAAATCACCCAGATAGCTCTTTACATGCTGGCGACGGTTACCGATCTCGATCCATTCGCTACCCGGACTGATGAAGTCTTCCAAGGTCGCGTCCATGTCCAGCGCATTGCGCATCTGGTCGAAATAGGCGACGGCGACATTGGCCCCCTGGCGTACCGTACCCCAGGGGCTGTGGCCGGGTTCGGGCGCTGGCGCGTTGGCAGGCGCGGGATCGGCTTGGAGTTCGCCCAAAATCAATTTGAGCAAAGTGGTTTTGCCCGCGCCATTGGGGCCAAGCAAACCGATTTTGTCGCCGCGCAAAATCGTAGCGCTGAAGTCGTGCACGATGTTTTTAGGTCCAAAGCTTTTGGATACATGGGTCATTTCCGCGACCAGCTTGCCGCTGCTGGCACCGCTGCTGATATCCATGTTCACGCTGCCCAGTACATCGCGGCGCGCCTCGCGCTGCGCACGCAAGGAATCCAAACGCACGATGCGAGCCGTCGCCCGCGTGCGCCGCGCTTCTACGCCTTTGCGTATCCACACTTCTTCTTGCGCCAGCAGCTTGTCGGCGCGGGCATTGATCACCGCCTCTTGGGCCAGTTGCTCTTCTTTTTGCAGCAAATAGGCGGCAAAGTTACCCGGGTAGGACAGCAGCTTGCCTCGGTCCAACTCTACGATGCGGGTGGCTACATTGTCTAAAAATGAGCGGTCGTGGGTAATGGTGATGAGCGAGCCTGCAAAGTCCACCAACAGACCTTCAAGCCACTCGATGCTGTCCAAATCCAGGTGGTTGGTCGGCTCGTCAAGCAGTAGTACATCGGGCTGCGTCACCAGCGCCTGCGCCAGAGCCACGCGCTTTTTGGTGCCGCCCGAGAGCGTGCTGACGATCGCCTCTGGGTCCAGATGCAAGCGGTGCAGGGTCTCGCCCACGCGCTGCTCCCAGTTCCAGCCGTCCAGCGCCTCAATCTCGCTTTGCATTGCGTCCAGGTCGCCATGGCCTTGCGAGTAGTCGTCGATCAAATCGCGTACCCGCTGCAAGCCCACGCTGACTGCGTCAAACACGCTGGACTCGGCGTTTAAATCCGGCTCCTGCGCCACATAGGCGACGCGGAGTTGGCTTTGCACTTGCAGCACGCCGTCATCGGGTTTTTCCAGCCCGGCCAGGATTTTGAGCAACGAAGACTTACCGGTGCCATTGCGACCGATCAAGCCCACGCGCTCTTGGGTTTCGAGTGAAAAGCCTGCATGGTCTAGCAGGGGTACATGCCCAAACGCGAGTTGGGCTTCCAGTAAGGTAATAAGCGCCATGTGGCGCGGATTATCCCCTGCTAAGTTGCGGCAAGCGGTCTAGCACCAGTTTGGCGCTGTACAGCACGATCAGGGCACCGAGCAAATCACCTGTGAAATGCAAGGCCATGCCAGCCCACAAGTCGCCGCCCTGGTCGCGGCCCAGCAGCCACAGCTGACCCAGTAGCGCACTAAGTGCCGAAAATAGGACGGTCAGGCGCAGCAAAGCGGCTGCGCTCAGGCCATGGAGGTCCTCATCCAAAGCGTCATAGCGCACGCATAGTGCGCGGGCAAAGAGCGGCGCCAGGCCCGCTAGCAAAGCCGCTCCCATCGCCGTGATCGGATCGCCCGCAACCAGGGGCCCAAGTCCCATGGCGAGCGCGCCCAGCACCAAGCCCAGCGCGCCCCATTCCACAAACAAAAGAACGCCAATCAGCTGCAATCCGCTGGGCAGGAAGACCAGGCCCCTGGCGCTGGACACGTCCAAGAGAGGAAAGACAAACTGGTTGAAAGAGAAAAGGCCCATATAGGCCAGAGCCGTCATTGCGACGACCCACACGGATTTTTGTAATTGCATGGCGTACCACTCCCAAATTTTTATACCTGCACATCAATGCAGGACAAAGCACAGGAGCGTACGACTTGCGCGGCCTTAGCCGCGCAGCATCAAACGGCCTGTGCCTTCTCCATGCACTGCCCCAATTGCGCAAAGTACTGGTGCGTCGCTTTCGTTGGCACCACGTACTTGACGCGGTTGTCCTGGCTATCCAGGTTCAGGTCGATCATTCCCTTTTTGCGCAAAGCCTTTAAACGGCGATGCGCAGTAGTGGTCGAAATCTCGGGCAACATCACCATGGCCTCCAGCACCGTAATCGGTTTTTCTTCGTGCCACGCGGACGCGAAGACATTGAGCATGCGCGACTCGACAGCGTCGAGTTGCGGAAAGCTCGGCAAGCTGCGAACAGCATGCACCAGATTGAGGTACTTGGTGTACATCTGCGAAAAATTAGCTACCTTTGTTTTTGACATGATCGACTTCCAACGGTTGAAATATGATTTTTTATTGAAGCATTTCAGTTCAACATCTGAAATCCAACAATATTCTCGCAAAAAATGACGTTTCCGTCTAATTTCCTACGAGGGCCTTTATTTCGTTATATTACACCATATTTTTAAGTTTATCAACATATTCATCAAAAACGTTATTTGCTGGAGGGGAAACTGAACATGGTTCCCTCCCGTACGCCAGCGGAGGGCCAGCGTTGGGTGATGGTTTTGCGCTTGGTATAAAAACGCGCAGCGTCGGGTCCATAGGCATGCAAGTCGCCGAATAAAGAGCGCTTCCATCCCCCAAAAGAGTGGTAAGCCACTGGTACCGGTAGGGGTACATTGACGCCCACCATGCCTACCAGAATGTTGTCGCTGAAGTAGCGCGCGGCCTCGCC
>CANNEW010000306.1 GCA_947503685.1 Comamonadaceae bacterium
AGCAGGATGCGCCCTTGTTGCGGCGTGTAAAAGCGCAGCAGCAGCTTGACCAGTGTTGATTTACCCGAGCCAGTAGAGCCCACAAAGGCCACTGTTTGGCCCGCCGGTATGGTCAGGCTGATGTTGTGCAGCGTGGGCGTATCGCCCGCGCTGGCATAGGAAAACTGAAGATTTTCAAAGCGGATTTCGCCGGTGACGGTCGCTTTGGCAAAGTGTTTGCCTTCGTAGGCAATACTTATCGGTGTGTCCAACAAGCCCATGGCACGCTCGATGGCGGCCATAGAGCGCTGGTACATATCGGCCACTTCGGCCAGACCGGTGAGTGGCCATAGCAGGCGCTGGGTCAAAAATACCAGCACCGAAAACGCGCCTACCGCCAATTGACCGTGCAAAGTCAGCCAGCCGCCGTACAAAAGCGTGGCCGTAAAGCCAGCCAAAATGGCCATGCGGATAACCGGTGTGATGGCGGCACTGATGCGGATAGCGGCGGCATTGGTCTGGCGGTAGCGGTTGCTCGCCTCCTCGATGTGCCCCGCCTCGAAGCCCTCGGTGGCAAAGGCTTTGATGGTGGCCAGCCCCAGCAAATTGTTATTGAGCCGCGCCCCCACATCGCCCGCCGCCTCGCGCACTTTGGTGTAGCGCGGCGCCAGCCGGTTTTGAAACCAGAACGCGCCCAGCAAAATCAAAGGTACAGGCAGCAAAGCAATCAGCGCGATCTCTTTTTGCAAAGCAAAAAACACGGCGCTGACCATCAGAGAAGAGAAAAACACCTGAATGATCTGGTTGGCCCCGCCATTTAAGAAGCGCTCCATCTGGTTGATGTCATCGTTCAGGATGGCCATTAGGTTGCCAGTGCGCTGGTTCTCGAAATACGCCATATCCAGGCGCTGCACATGGCGGTAGGTGTCCAGGCGCATATCGTGCTGCAGGTTTTGCGCCAGCTGGCGCCACTTCACTTCGTACAAATACTGAAACAAAGACTCGCCACCCCAGACCAGCACATTAAAGAGGCCCAGCGCCAGCAATTGCTCCCAGGTATTGGTGATGCCGATCGCGCCCAGCACATTACGCGCCAGAAAACTCTCTTCCCCCTTCACCACCACATCCACCGCCGCGCCGATCAGCACCTCGGGCAATATGTCAAAAAATTTATTCAACACCGAATACAGCGCCGCCAATTTGAAATCGCGCCGGTAAGCGCTGGCGTAGCGCAGGAGTTTGCTTAAGGGGTGCATCAGGAAATAAAAAGCGGCGTGGGTGAGCTTTGATTGTCACCCACGCCACAATTGGAGGTTGCTACGCAGACGCCAGGCCCGCAAATCGAGCTTAAGCCCGCAGCTTCGCCGCCACCTGGGCCACCCGCGCGCCATAGGCCTTGGCCGTGTCCAAGTCGCCCTGGTGCATGGCATCGGCCGGTGTGGTGTTGCCGGCATGTGCCATCACGCCGATGCTCGAACCCAAGCGGTTAATAGTCTCGTTGCCCATGATGTTCAAGCCCGCCCAGACCATGCCGTGTTGCATGGCCAGCGTCAGCATGCTTTGCAAGGTAGAAAGCTTGTCACCACTGGGGTAGCCTGAGCAGGTAAATCCACCGGCGACTTTGTCTTTCCAGGCACTGGCAAACCAGCGTTTGGATGAGGCATCGGCAAATTTCTTGAACTGCCAGGACACCGAGCCCATATAGGTGGGCGAGCCCATGATGATGGCGTCTGCCGCGTCGAGTGCAGCCCATTGGACTTCGGTGATATTGCCTTCGGCGTCGATGGCGATGAGCTCGGCGTCTGCGCCCTCGGCCACTTGCTGGGCCAGGCGTTGGGTGTGGCCGTAGCCGGAGTGGTAAATCACAACTGTCGATATCATAGTAAAAGGTTCCAAGAAAGTAAAAAAACAGGATCTGCTGGAGGCAGCGCTAAATATCAGTACACACGCCTGGCGCACCGCACTGACACAAGCTCAGGCGGCGCTAGCGCCGCCCGGGTACCTCTCAATCCTGACGCCGTGCATCTAGGCTGATGCCACCGGCACCAAACGCAGTCAAAGCCAACAAGCCACCAGCGATAGCAATATTCTTCATGAACATGATTTGTTCCACCATTAATTGCTCGGGTGCAGCAAGCCAAAAGGCATGGAAAAACACACCCGCTACCACCGTAAAAATGGCCATGAGCAGAGCGACCAAGCGCGTTTGGTAGCCGGCCAGCAAGGCGAGGCCGCCTCCGACTTCGACCACGACAGCGATGACGGCGCCCAGTTCAGGCAACGGTAATCCGACCGAGGCAATATAGGCTGTAGTACCCGCAAAGCCTGCAATCTTGCTGATGCCCGCTGGCAGAAACAAGGCCGCCAAGAGCACACGGGCCAGCAGGGCGAACACATTTTGGAAACGATCTGTCATTTATAAAAACTCCTAGTAAAAAAATCTTAAGGCGCGAGGTCAAATACCAGCACTTCGGCGGCTTGGGCCTGGTCTAAAACCAAGCGGTTTTCGCCCTGCAGGAGCAGCGCATCGCCCTGCCCCAATGCATGACCATTGGCGGATATAGCACCGCGCAGCACCTGCACATAGGCTTTACGCGCCGGGTCTAATTCCAAAGTGGCACTTTGACTGCCGTCAAAGCAGGCGGCATACATGCGCGCATCCGCATGGATTTGCACCGCACCCTGCGCACCGCCCGGTGCCGCTACCAATCGCAGCACACCATCTTTTTCGGCGGAAGAAAAAGTTTTTTGCTCGTAGGACGGTGCGATGCCACGCACATTGGGCTCGATCCAAATTTGCAAAAAATGCGTGGCGGAATTAGGGGCGTGGTTGAACTCGCTGTGCTGCACGCCAGTGCCCGCGCTCATGCGTTGCACATCGCCGGGCGGTATGCCTTTGACGTTGCCCATATTGTCCTTGTGCGCCAAATTCCCCGACAGCACGTAGCTAATGATTTCCATGTCGCGGTGCCCGTGCGTGCCAAAACCCGTACCCGGCGCGATGCGGTCTTCGTTGACCACCCGCAAATTGCCCCAGCCCATGAAAGCCGGGTCGTAATAGCCCGCAAATGAAAAACTGTGGAAGGATTTGAGCCAGCCATGGTCGGCATAGCCCCGATCAGCGGATTTGCGTAAATTCATCATGGCTGG
>CANNEW010000307.1 GCA_947503685.1 Comamonadaceae bacterium
AGGTCGTTTTGATCTGAGCATGGGTAGCGACATCTTGTACGAACGCGACGAGGCCGGACCGCTTCCAGCCTTCATCGAAGAACACGCCGCGCAAGCCTGCGAAGTCTGGGTGGTAGACCCGAACCGGGGCAACCGGGCCCACTTTCACCGGCATATGGCTGCCTTGGGTTTTGTCCTCAAAGAATACGCCTTGACTTTGGCTGCCACGTCTGGCTTGGCTGCGTACAAAGGACGCATGCTGAGTTATCAGCGGCATTGACTCGGCAGTAGCCGAGGCCCTTATGCAAAAGCACATCCAGAACTCATGGATTGCTCGATGGCATCTGCGTTTTTGCGCGCAAGCGCATTTGCAAACCGACGGGCATCATCGCAAACGATAGCCGCTCCTGGGGCGCTCGTCCATCGGCAGTGCCCACATAGTCGATATCAAAGTGGCCCAGCAACACGGTCATTGCAATCTTCATTTCCAACATCGCCAGGTAACGGCCCGGGCATATGCGCGGCCCGGCCCCAAATGGGGTGGACAAGCGCTTAGCGGGGTTGTCCGATTGCAGCCAGCGCTGGGGCTCAAACTGGGCCGCTTGGGGCACCAAATCTTCGCGCACGCTGTCAACCCGCAGCAGGTTGATCACAATCGTCCCTTTGGGCACTTGCACGTCGCCCACCAACACGTCGGCATTGGCCTGCAAGGGCAGTTGGGGCCCCACCGGCTTGAGGCGCATGGTCTCGTGGATGCACGCCTCGATAAATTCCAGGTCGGCGACTTCGTCCATGGTGGGTTGCTGACAATCGCGCACCTTGTCGCGAACTTCATCGCAGGCCCGGGCCAAAGCCTGCGGATGCGTCCAGAGCAAGTAAATCATCCAGGCAATCGTATTGGCCGTGGTGTCCTCGCCGGCGAGCAGCATGGTCATCACATTGCCGGCGACCTGGGCATCGGTGAGGCCGCTGTCCGGCCGGTCGGCGGCGGCCAACATGGCTTCCAGCAAATTCTGCGGTTGGGTATGGCGTTGCGGCTCGGCATGCATACGTGCGCGCGCTTGCGCGATGAAATTTTCAACTGCCTTATTGACTTCAAGCATGCTGCGCGCTAGCGCCCGATCTGCCCGCGAAGGAAATAGGCGCCATAGCGGAATCGGCGCGGTAATGCGCCGGAACAAAGCGGGGAATACTTTGTCAAGATGCTGCTGTATCACGTCGCCGTCCGAACCCAGCGTATCGACTTCTGCGCCAAAGGCCAGCCCGGCGATGGTGTCCACCGTGTAGCGCATCAAATCACTTTGCAAGACAATGGTTTCTTGGCGCTGGGCGGCATGCGTCCAACGCTTGACCAAGCGCTGCGCAACCTTGACCAAGGCAGGGTAATAAGCCCGCACATGGCCAGGATCAAAACCGGCCATGACCATGCGCCGCTGGCGCATCCAGGCCTCGCCCTCGGCACTGAATACGCCGGGCTGCAAGCCCATTTCCTGCCCGATTTCGCGCAGCCGGGCGGTACGGCTGAAGGCGCCCGGTCGATCGCGTAGCACCGAGGCAACCGCTTGGTGGTCACTGAGCACCAAAATACGCCGACCCGCGGCACGCAACTGGTAATAGGGCCCGTATTGCGCGGCCCAGGCTTCCAATTCCAGGTGCAAAGTCGGCGAGCGAAACTGCAGGGCATTGCCAAGAAATGGCAGGCCTTTAGGGCCAGGCAAATCAGCGATACGGCGTATCGCTTGTGACGCGGTAGCGGCGTGCGCGGCGGAGTCTGGGTGTGGGGCTGGCATAGTGGGTCGCTCCGGCTTTTGCAATAGCCCCACTGTATGCGCTAGGGCTACGCTAGTTTTCGCGTAAGGCTTTAGCGCCCGCGTTCGCGCTGCGCTATCCACACGGTGGAGGCCAGAATCACCATCGCGCCCAGAATCGTCGAGTGACTGGGCACGTCGCTAAACACCAGCCATCCCATAAGCGAGGCCCAAATTAAGTCCAGAAAACGCAAAGTCTGGGTGGCCGAAATATCGGCCACGCGGAAACCGCGCGTCAGCAAATAATGGGCGGCCGATCCCAAAAAACCTGCGGCTAAAAAGCCCAGCCATTGCATCGGTGTCGGGTCCGTCCAATGTAAGAGACCTAATGGAAGGCTGAGCAGCGTCACCGAGATGGCCTGCCACAGCACAATCGCCCCTGCGCTTTCGGTGCGTGTGAGTGATTTGGTCAATAAAAATGAGGCTGCGAACAAAGGTGAAGAAGCCAGCATAACCAGAAAATAAATGCCGCCCGAAGCGGATAAATGCGGGCCGACCACCACCAGCACACCGGCAAAACCGAACATTGCGGCGATCCAGCGGTCGGCATACATTTTTTCGCCCAAAAACCAGGCCGCGCCTATCATGATGAAGATGGGGCCGGTAAAGCCGATCGCCGTCATATCGGCCAAACCGATGCGTGGCAGCGCGGCAAACCAGAACACGAGGCCCAAGGTGTGCACGGCCCCGCGCCACCATTGGCCCGCCATATTTACAGGCCGGTAAGCCGCATAGCCCTGGCGCAGCACAAGGGGAAGAATCACCAGGGTACCGGCAAGGTAACGCAAAAACTGCGCTTGAAAGGGGTCAAGCGACAGCGTGATGTCGCGCACAATGGTGTTGAGCAAGGTGAACACGACGCCGCTGGCGGCCACCCAGAGCATGCCGCGCCACACCGGGGGCAGCAAGAACATGCGCATACGCGCATGCCGGCGCGCTAGGGCCATACGGGCCATCGCCCGGCGCGTCAAAGAGGGGGCAGTGCCTACGCGCACGGACTGGAAAATTGGGGCATGGAGCGTTCCAGTATAGGCCTGGCAAACCAGTCTGGGCGACTGGCTGCTAGCCGAAAAGCTGCCCGCGCGCGGCATCGGTAATCGCCAGCACACAAGGGTGTGTGATGCGCCGCTCTACCGATACGGCAAAGAATTCTTCGATCAGCTCGTCGCTGCGCCCTACACACTGCACCTCAAATTGGGAAGCCGTTTCCTTCTCCATCACACTGGGCACCATGAACACGCCACGGCCTTCACGCCCGAAAGCGGTCATCAAAGCGCCATCATCAAACTCGCCGATCACGCGGGGGGCGATGTTGTGGCGGGTGAACCA
>CANNEW010000308.1 GCA_947503685.1 Comamonadaceae bacterium
CAAGCGGCAGGTGGTCATATTCCAAACCGACGCGGCCTTTATTTGGTACTTCCTGCGCGATGGCGCGAAAGTAATTGCCTTGCTGCCAGTCGGTGTAAATCACCGCGCGGTCGCACACGCCTTTGCGCCAGGGTTGGCCGCCGTCGATATTGGCGGCGATGATGATGCTCTTGTCCTGCGTGACTACCAGGCCGTAAAAGCGCCCGAAAGAGCAGTACAGAAAGTCGCTGTAGTAATTGATGTTGTGGTAGCTGGTGAACAACACCGTGTCCACGTTGTTGCGTGCCATCATGGCGCGCAACTTGGCAATGCGGTTGGCGTACTCGGCGTCCGAGAAGCTGTGGCGAACGCGTTCGCCGTTGTCGATAGAAATCAGGTCGGGCATGGTCATAGTGGGTCTCCGTAAGGTTCAGCGGGCCGAGTATGCGGGTAAAGCCCGCTTGGGGACTTTTTAATTACGACAACAGTCTGTCTTTTGATGCCATGCCTTGCGCCCGTTTTTCACGGTCTTTCTGCGGCGAAGCACCATAGCGGGGCGTGTAGCGCGCGGTCAGGTGCGAGGGCGAGGCAAAACCAGTGCGCGCCGCGATTTCCCGCACACTTTTTTCGCTGCGGTGCACCAAAAGGCGTGCATGCGCCAAGCGTATGTCCAGATATACGCGCTCGGCCGAACGCTCAAATTTTTGTTTGAATAAGCGCTGCAAACTGCGCAAAGAAACGCCGGCCAGTTGCGCCAATTCGCCAATCGGAAGGGGTTCGGCCACATTGGCTTCCATCAAGCGCAAGACTTCAATCGCCACCGGGTTGGTCACCCGGCTTTGGTGGATGATGGAAACGGTTTGCACGTCCGTCAGGCTGCGCCGCTCGGCAATCAGGAGGTTGGCCACTTCATTGGCCAGGTTGCGGTTGCCCGGCGCCTGGGTCAGCAAATAGGTCATCAAGTCCAGCGGTGCTACGCCGCCGCTACAGGTGTAGCGGTCACGGTCCACCTCGAAAAAATGCTGCGTGACGATGACTTTGGGGAACTGCTCGGCCAGGGCCTCATGGTCTTCCCAGTGGATGGTGCTGCGGTAACCGTCGAGCAAACCGGCCTGCGCCATCAGGTAGGCGCCGGTATCAATACCGCCCAAGGGCAAACCCAGAGCAGCTTGTTTTTTCAGCCACAGGGCCAGGGTGCGCAAACCGCGTTTGGGAATCGGGTTGGGGCCGATCACAAACACCACGTCCAGCCCCGGCGCCTGGGCCAGACTGTGTTGCGTCATGACCTGGATGCCGTCGCTAGAGGCGACCAGACCGCCATCGACCGACAAGAGTACGGACTGGTACACCGTATGGCCTAGCACCTGGTTGGCCAGGCGCAAAGGGTCGACGCAAGCGCTCAGCGCAATCAGCGAAAAGTTGGGTACAACAACAAAGCCGAAGACCAGCGAGCGCATGGGGCCCGATCAGCCAGCGGGTAAGGCGGCCTCAATATCTGCGACCAGGCTGGCAGGCGTATCGGTGGGCGCATAGCGCTTGCGCACCACGCCGTCGGGGCCCACCAAAAACTTGGTGAAATTCCACTTAATGGATTCGGTACCCAAAATGCCCGGCGCCTCGTGCGTCAGCCATTTGAATAGCGGGTGCGCGCCGGCGCCGTTGACTTCGACCTTGGACATCATGGCAAAGCTGACGCCGTAGTTCTTCTGGCAAAAGCTGGCGATCTCGGCATCGCTACCCTTGTCCTGCGCGCCAAACTGGTTGCAGGGAAAGCCAAGAATCACCAGTCCCTTGCCCTGGTAACTCTGGTGCAATTCTTCCAAGCCCGCAAACTGGGGCGTGAAACCACAGGCGCTGGCGGTGTTGACCACTAACAAGGCTTTGCCTTGAAAGTCCTTCAATTGCAGAGGTTTGCCGTCGATGGTGGTGGCTTCAAATTCAAATGCGTTGCTCATGGTGTCTCCGTCGCAGAGGGTGGGCCGGTGTGTTCGGCTTGGGCGCCAGAGGATAACGCAGACAACAAAGCCGCCGTGCATATCAGGGCTCCGCCCACGGCGACCCGTTCTGTGAGGACCCCGGCGCCCAGGGCAATGGCCGACACACTGGCAAACACCACCTCGCAAAGCATGACCAGCGCCGTAGTGCGCGCCGGTAGGCGTGCCGCGCCGTATTGCAAAGTCACATTGCCCACGCCAATCATCAGCGCCAGACCCAACGCAAGCAGAACCCAGTGCACGCCAGGTTCTGGCAACCCAGGCACCAGGCCTTGCTGCATGCCCGCCCAAGCGGTGAGCGCGCACAAAAGTGCACCCCCCAGCAACATGGTGGCCGTGATACTTAAGGCATCGCTGTCACGCAAGCGGCGCAGCAGCACATTGGTCAAGGCAAAGCTAAAGCCGCCACCCAGTGCCAGCGCATCGGCCATGTCCTGCGGCCAGGGCCAGGGCGTTTCAGGCGTTTTGAGCACCAACACCACGCCGGCCAGGGCCAGCAGCATACAACCCACTGAACGCAAGGTCGGCTTCTCACCCAGCAAGGGCCAGGCCAGCAATGCGGCCCATAGCGGCATCAAATAAAACAAAAGTACCACGCGCACGACATCGCCGATGGTGACGGCCCAATTAAAGCCGACATTGGTGCAACCGGCCGCGATCAGCAAAGGCCATAAAGCCCGGTTGCGCAACAAACGGCCCAGCACGCGGGGCTGAAAAAGAAGGATGCCCGCCAGAACCAGGGCATCGACCAGCACCGTGGCCCACAGCGGATGCAAACCCAGGGCCTGCAACTGCTTGAACGGCCACCACGACAGGCCATAGCACAAGGCATTGCTCAGCAGCGCCGCCACTGCCAAGGCCGGCACCGCGCGGCTCATCCGTGCAGGTCGTCGTTGCGGGCGATGTCCAGCAGCCGCTCCAGCTCGGTGGCATGGACGCGGCAATTGTGCCGATGCCAGCGGCGGATCAACTCCATACAGCCGGCCACCAGTAAACCAAAGGCGCTGATGGCTACAAAAGCAGATACGCCCATGCCGGTGGACAAGCTGTACAAACCGCCCAAGCCCAGGATGCAGGCCTGCTCATTGAAGTTTTGCACTGCAATGGAGCGGCCCGCGCCCCTCA
>CANNEW010000309.1 GCA_947503685.1 Comamonadaceae bacterium
TGCATTCCGAACACCTTAGTTTTTTGCTCGCCGAAATGCAATCCCTGGCGCGCCAACACCCCGGTGCCCAGTGGTAGCGCAAGATTTGCCATTGGGGCCACTACAAGCCTGCCCCGAGTCCGATCCGCAGCACGCTGTATGGAATTTGCTGGAGACGGTCACCGACCCTGAAATTCCGGTCGTTTCATTGCGCGAGATGGGCATATTGCGCGCCGTGCGCCAGCACGAGGACGTGCTCGAAGTCGTAATCACCCCCACCTACAGCGGCTGCCCTGCCATGGCGCAAATGCACGACGACGTGGTCAACGTGCTGGCCCAAGCAGGCTTGAGGGCGCGTGTGCTGACGCAGCTGGCGCCCGCATGGTCAAGCGACTGGATCACACCCCAAGCCCAGGAAAAACTGCGCCGCTACGGCATTGCCCCTCCCCACGCCTGCGCAGCAGCAGGTGCTTCGCAAGACAAGGTATTGCAATTTGCCCGCAACCAGTCCCAGAGCTCGCTGCCGCAAGTGGCTTGCCCGCAATGCGAGTCGCTGGACACCACGGAAATATCGCACTTTGGTTCCACCGCATGTAAGGCGCTCTACCGCTGCCTGGCATGTCTGGAGCCCTTCGATTACTTCAAACCCTATTAATCCATGTCCACGTCCCTGCGCTTTCATAAGCTGCCAATTTCCCGCGTGCGGCCCGAGGCGGCGGGGGCAGTCGTTATTTCTTTTGCGATTGCGCCGTCATTACAAGAACAATTCGCTTTTGAGCCCGGCCAATACCTCACCTTGCGCGCGAATATCGATGGCGTAGAGGTGCGGCGCAGCTACTCCATCTGCAGCACCCGCAGCCAGTTGGCGCAGCACCATGAAATTGAAGTCGGCATCCGGCCCATGCAAGGCGGCGTGTTCTCTAACTGGGCGGCAGCGGTGCCGCAGGTCGGCGACATGATGGAGGTCATGCCTGCGCAGGGCCGTTTTGTGTCGCAACGCCCGCGTGCCGTGCACCGCGTAGGCTTTGCGGCAGGCTCGGGCATTACGCCGATCTTGTCCATCATGACCAGCAGTCTGCAAGAACAAGCCGACGCCCAATTTACCCTGGTCTATGGCAACCGCAGTATGGCCAGCGTCATGTTCAATGAAGCGCTGCAAGACCTCAAAGATCGCTACCCCCAACGCCTGACCCTCATCCACGTGCTATCGCGCCAAGCGCAAGAAGTCGATTTACTACAGGGTCGCATTGATGGAGCCAAGGTGCAGTCGCTGATTGACAGCCTTTTGCCAGTGGCCAGCATGGACGAGGTGTTTGTCTGTGGCCCCGAGGCCATGATCGAAGTAACTTGTCAGGCGCTCCAAGACGCAGGGGTCAACCCGGAGCGAATTCACAGCGAGCGCTTTAGCTCGCCCACCCTAGACGCACTCGATGCCTCCATGCGGCGCAGCGCGCTTAGCGCGCACGCCCCCCAAGCGCTAGGCAGTGTTGCGCTTGAGGTGGTGCTCGACGGCAAAACGCACGCGCTGCAGATGGAGCCCGACCAACGCATTTTGGATGTGGCCCTTGCGGCGGGTCTGGACCTGCCGTATTCCTGCCGGGGCGGGGTGTGCTGCACCTGCCGCGCCAAGCTGATGGAAGGCAGGGTTCAAATGGACAAGAACTTCACGCTCGAGCCCTGGGAGACCGATCAGGGCTTTGTGCTCTCGTGTCAGTCGCGTCCCACCACCGCCCGGGTCACCCTCAGTTTTGATGAACGCTGATTTGCGGCCCTCCGCTCCTGATTGAAAGGCACCCCATGTCCACCACCCTCCAAAGTTATATCGCCGGTCAATGGCTTGGCTCCCAGCCCGCACAAAGCCTGCGCAGCGCTGTCAACGGCCATGCCGTGGCCAACACCCATGCCGAGGCCATTGATTTTGAAAGTGCACTGCACTTTGCCCGCACGCAGGGCCGCAAAAACCTGCTGGCACTGGACTTTCAAGAACGCGCCCAGCGACTCAAGGCGCTGGCCAAGTATTTGATGGAACACAAGGAATCGCTGTATGCCGTCTCGGCCCACACAGGTGCCACACGGGCCGACAGTTGGATTGATATCGACGGTGGAGCGGGCACCTTGTTTGCCTATGCCACCCTGGGCAGTAACGAGCTGCCTTCGGGCAATGTGCTGCACGAAGGGCCCGCGATGGCGCTGGGGAAAAAAGGCGGATTTGCCGGTACCCATATTTTGGTGCCGCGCGGCGGCGTGGCGGTGCACATTAACGCGTTTAACTTTCCGGTTTGGGGCTTGCTCGAAAAGTTCGCGCCGAGTTTTTTGGCGGGCATGCCATGTATTGGCAAACCCGCCACAGCCACCAGCTACCTGACCGAAGCGGCGATGCGTCTGATGGTCCAGTCAGGCTTGCTGCCTGAGGGCGCTTTGCAACTCGTGATTGGCAGCACCGGCGATCTGCTCGATAGGTTAGACGGCGCCGATGTACTCACTTTCACCGGATCTGCCGACACAGCAGCCAGGCTGCGCGTAAACCCCAATCTGGTGCGCAACAGCGTGCCTTTCAACGCCGAGGCCGATTCCCTTAACTGCGCCATCCTGGCGCCCGATGTCAGCCCGGACGACGAAGAATTTGAATTGTTCATCAAAGAAGTCGCACGTGAGATGACCACCAAGGCGGGCCAAAAATGCACCGCCATCCGGCGCGCCATCGTACCGCGCCAACATCTGGACGCGGTGACCGAAAAACTTCGTGCCCGGCTGTTGAAAACCGTCATCGGTGACCCATCGATCGAGGGTGTGCGCATGGGCGCTCTAGCATCGCACTCGCAGCGCGAAGATGTGGCTGAACGCGTGGCGCTGTTGCAGCGGCATGCCCGTGTGGTGCTGGGCCAGGGCGATGGCTTTGTGCCCCAAGGAGAAGGCGTTGACAAAGGGGCATTTTTTGCCCCCACGCTGCTGGTCTGCGATACGCCTCTCAGTACGCGCGAAGTGCATGAGGTTGAAGCCTTCGGGCCGGTCAGCACGCTCATGGCGTACGACAGTTTGGAAGAAGCCATGGCCATTGCCAAGATGGGCTGCGGCAGCTTGGTGGGTACGCTGG
>CANNEW010000310.1 GCA_947503685.1 Comamonadaceae bacterium
GGATACGCCCATGCCGGTGGACAAGCTGTACAAACCGCCCAAGCCCAGGATGCAGGCCTGCTCATTGAAGTTTTGCACCGCGATGGAGCGACCCGCGCCCATCAGGTTGTGCCCGCGGTGTTGCAGTAAAGCGTTCATAGGCACCACCAAGAAACCACCCAAGGCGCCCAGCAAGATTAGAAAGGGCGCTGCCACCCACACATTGCTAATAAAGTTCAGCAAAATCACCAGCAAGCCCATCGCCACGCCCAATGGCAAAACCAAAGTGGCATGCTCTAAACGCATACGCATCGATGCCACCACCGCGCCTATCGCCGTGCCCACGGCCACCACGCCCACCAGCGCGGAGGCTTGCGTGACCGAATAGCCCAACGCAGCGGCGGCCCAGGCCAGCACGATGTAGCGCAAATTGCCACTCACGCCCCAAAACAAGGTGGTGGTCCCCAGCGAAATCTGCCCCAGCCGGTCGCGCCAGAGCTGCATATTGCATTGCCAGAAATCAGGCAACAAGCCCAGCAGGTTCTTGGGCAAGGCGCGCATATCCACGCCGGTCAGCGGGATACGGGTGTTGAACCAGGCCGCCGCCAGATAGACCAAGACCAGAGCGCAAATCGCCGCCTCAGGCGCTGTGTCGATGCTGGTATCCAAGAACGGAATGTCCAGCGCCAGCAAATACGGCGCAATATGCGGGCCGATCAATTGGCCACCCAGCAGTACGCCCAAAATAATGGACGCAATCGTCAAGCCCTCGATCCAGCCGTTGGCTTTGACCAACTGCGAGGCGGGTAGCAGCTCGGTCAAGATGCCGTATTTGGCCGGTGAATAGGCCGCGGCGCCTAGGCCCACCACGGCATAGGCCATGAGCGGATGCCCGCCAAACAGCATCAGCAAACAGCCCACGATCTTGATGCCATTGCTCACCAGCATCACCTTGCCTTTGGGGTAGGCGTCGGCAAAAGCGCCCACAAAAGGGGCCAAGATGACATAAAACAGCGCAAACATGGGCACCAGTGCGGCCTGCTGCCATTCGGGCGCTTGCGCGCCACGCAGCAATTGCACAGCGCCTACAAACAAGGCGTTGTCGGCCAGCGAGCTGAGGAACTGCGCCGCCATGATGGTGAAAAAACCGCGTTTCATCCGGTCGTCGTCTAGTGGGCCGTTCTCGGCGGGGTTGGCGTACAGCAGTCAGGAATCACAGTGCGCGGGTTATAGCACGCAGAGGCGACAACTTAACTAGGCCCGCTACAGTAGCGCCATGCCGCGCCCCATCCAAGCCCTGATCCACCCCGAGGCCCTGCGCCACAACCTGGCGGTGTTGCGCCAGAACGCGCCCGATGCGCGCCTGTGGGCGGTGGTCAAGGCCAATGCCTATGGCCACGGCATTGAACATGTATTTGCCGCGCTGGCAGGCGCAGACGGCTTTGCCCTGCTCGATATCGAGGAGGCGCGCCGGGTGCGCACACTGGGCTGGCGCGGACCGATTCTTCTGTTAGAGGGCGTCTTCGAACTGCGCGACCTGGAAGCCTGCTCGCGCCTGGATTTGTGGCACACGGTGCACTGCGAGGCGCAAATTGACATGCTGGCGGCGCACAAAACCCATGTGCCGCAACGGGTTTTTCTGAAAATCAACAGCGGCATGAACCGGCTGGGCTTTGCGCCGCACCAGGCGCGCGCGGCCTGGACGCGCCTGAACGCCTTGCCCCAGGTGGACGAAATTTCCCTCATGACGCATTTCAGCGACGCCGATGGGCCCCTAGGTATCGGCGACCAGGCGGCGACCTTTGAAGCCGCGACCTCTGACCTGCCGGGCGAGCGCTGCCTAAGCAATAGCGCCGCCGTGCTGCGCCACAACCTGCATGCGCGGCAAGCTGCACAGCGCCTGCCCGCCAGCGACTGGGTACGCACCGGCATTGCGCTGTACGGCAGCGCGCCCGACTTCGGGCAGCCTGATGCCGTCCCTACCGATCTGCAAGCGACCATGAGTCTGCGTTCGCAAGTCATCGCGATACAGCAACTCCAAGCCGGCGACACCGTGGGCTATGGTTCTAGCTTTGTGGCACAGCGCCCTATGCGCATAGGCGTCGTGGCCTGCGGCTATGCCGACGGCTACCCGCGCAGCTGCAGCAGCGGCACGCCCATACTGGTCGATGGCCAGCCCAGCCGCACTATCGGGCGGGTCAGTATGGACATGCTGGCAGTTGACTTGAGCGACCTGCCGACCAGCGGCCAGGGCGCGGAGGTAACGCTTTGGGGCTATGCCAGCAGTGGCGCGCTGCTGCCCATCGACGCGGTGGCCCAGGCCGGTGGCACTGTCGCCTACGAGCTGATGTGTGCGCTGGCGACCCGGGTACCGGTGCTGGCCGATGCGGCGCTGCCTGCGGGGCAATCGGTTTAAGCAAGCCGGCGAGCACCGGCCTAGATGCCTCGGGTAGCCTGATGTTTACTGTATTTTTATAAGGGGTATCAGCCCATGGCAAAAGACAAATCCGTATTTACCTGCAATGAGTGCGGCGGCACCAGCCCCAAGTGGCTGGGCAAATGCCCTTCCTGCGCGGCCTGGAACACCTTGGTGGAAACGGTCGCGGTACCTGATAGCGGCGTGCGCAACCGCTTTGCCTCGCTGGCCGGTACGGCGCAAGTGGCGGTACTGGCCGATATCGAAGCCAGTGACGTGGACCGCACACCCACCGGGCACGCCGAGTTGGACCGGGTGCTGGGCGGCGGCATTGTGCAAGGTGGCGTGGTACTGATAGGCGGCGACCCGGGCATTGGCAAGTCCACGCTGCTGCTGCAAGCCCTGGACTCGCTGCAACGCGCCGGAAAAAATACCTTGTACGTCACCGGCGAGGAAAGCGGCGCCCAGGTGGCTTTGCGCTCGCGCCGCCTCGGGCTGGAAGCCTCGCAAGTGCGTGTGCTGGCGGAAATCCAGCTGGAAAAAATCCTGGGCGCACTGGGCAGCCAGCAGCCCGATGTGGCGGTGATCGACTCCATCCAAACCGTGTATTCCGATCAATTGAGCTCCGCGCCGGGCTCGGTAGCCCAGGTACGCGAATGTGCAGCCCACCTG
>CANNEW010000311.1 GCA_947503685.1 Comamonadaceae bacterium
CAATCGACAACCCAGCCTCAAAGCCATCGGCGATATTGACGGAGTTGAGCGCGCGCACCACCGGTTTGCCCAGGCCGTCGGCGCCGACCAGCGCGGCGATGACCACCATAGACAGGCTGAGCATGATGCACTGCGTGATGCCGGCCATGATGTTGGGCAGGGCCGAGGGAATCTCCACCTTGAGCAGCAACTGCCAGCGCGTGGCACCAAAGGCCTGGCCCGCTTCAATCAGCGGGCGCGGCACGGAGGCAATGCCCAGCGTGGTCAGCCGGATCGGCGCGGGCAGGGCGAAAATGACGGTCGAGATCAGCCCTGGCACCACACCCAAGCCAAACAGGATGAGCGTGGGGATCAGGTACACAAAAGTAGGGATGGTCTGCATCAAGTCCAGCAGCGGACGCAATGCCGCTTCTAGCCAAGGCCGGTGCGCTGCCGCAATGCCGATGGGCACCCCGATGAGCACGCAGCTGAGCGTGGCAAACAAGACCAGGGACAGCGTCTCCATGGTCTCGGTCCAGTAGCCCATATTGATGATCAATAGCAGCGCCGCCCCTACAAATAACGCCAGCTTGACCGAGCGTTGCAGCGCCCAGGCCAGTGCGGTGAGCAGCGTCACCATGATGAGCGGTTGCACCCACAAGAGCGCCCCGGTAAAGCCCAGCACCAGGGCGCTGAGGTTTTCGGATACCGCGTCAAACAACCAAGGCGCGCTTTGGGTGATGCGCTCGACTCCCGCCGCGATGGACTCGCCCAGCGGTAGCTTGTTGTCGGTGAGCCACGCAAGCGCGGCTTCCAGACCGGCCGCCATCGGCTTATTTAATGATCATCGCTGGTGTGACGTCCTTGTCGTCAAAGGTTTTGACGCCAGCGAGCCAGTTGCCCCAGGTGGAGGCATTGCCTTTGAGCCAGGCTTGGGCAGCGGCTTCGGGCTTCATTTTTTTGTCCAGGATAGAGGACATGATTTCGTTTTCTGCTTCCAGGCTGAACTTGGTGTTTTTCAGCAGTTTGCCCACATTGGCGCATTCAGTGGAATAGCCTTTGCGCGTGTTGGTATACACCGTGGCGCCGCCGAAGTTGGGGCCGAAGAAGTCGTCACCACCGGCCAAATAGGTCATTTTGATTTTGCTGTTCATAGGGTGCGGCGCCCAGCCTAAAAACACAATCCATTCTTTCTTGGGTACGGCGCGCACGACTTGCGAGACCATGCCCGCTTCGCTGGACTCAACGATCTTGAAGCCGCCCATGCCGAAGGCGTTTTTCTTGATCATGTCCAAAATGAGACGGTTGCCATCATTGCCCGGCTCGATGCCGTAAACCTTTTTGTTGAATTTGTCTGCGTTCTTGGCGAGGTCGGCAAAGGTTTTGACACCAGCCTCGGCCACATAGTCGGGTACGGCCAATGTGTACTTCGCGCCTTCCAGGTTAGCGCCAAGGGTTTCCACCGAGCCGTCTGCCGCGTAGGGCTTGATGTCGGCTTCCATAGACGGCATCCAGTTGCCCAAAAACACATCAATCTTTTTCGCCTTCAAGCTGCTATAGGTCACTGGCACCGACAGCACTTGCGCCGAGGGCTTGTAGCCAATACCTTTGAGAATTTCGGACATCACGGCCGTAGTAGCGGTGATGTCGGTCCAGCCCACGTCCGCAAAACGCACGGCTTTGCAGGAAGCAGGCTCTGCTGCCTGGGCCTGGCCCAGCAGCGAGAATGACGCGGCCAGCGCAGCAGCGGCCAGGGCGAAGGGTCGGGTAAACGGGGAAGTGTGTGACATACAGGTCTCCAGAAAATTATTCGGTTACTTACGTTCTCCTGCACGCGCACCCGCAAACTGGGCGGCCAAAGCACAAGAAATTTCATGGTACACCGACTGCATACGAAAAGTCTCGCAAGCGCGCAAATTTCCCACCGTCGTGTAAGTACCCGCCGCTCAATACAATGCGCCGGCCCCCTTTGAGGACACCGGATGACCACCATGAGCACCAGCGCCAACCCCCATGAGCCCAGCCAAAACACTGCATTGGCGCAGGAGTTTGTGCAATTTGCCATCGCATCGGGCGTATTGCGTTTTGGCGAATTCAAGACCAAGGCCGGGCGCCTGAGCCCTTATTTCTTCAATGCCGGTTTGTTTGACGATGGCGCCAAGCTGGGCTGTCTGGCGCAGTTTTATGCCCAGGCCTTGCTGGCCAGCGGTGTGCAGTTTGATATGTTGTTCGGTCCTGCTTATAAAGGCATTCCGCTGGGCGCAGCGGTGGCGGTGGAGCTGGCGCGCCTGGGCCACAACCTGCCTTTTGCCTACAACCGCAAAGAAGCCAAAGACCACGGCGAAGGCGGCACGCTGGTGGGCGCGCCTTTGCAAGGCCGGGTGCTGATTGTTGATGATGTGATGAGCGCAGGCACCGCAGCGCGCGAATCGATCGCTCTGATCCAAGCCGCAGGAGCGACACCGCATGCTGTCGCGATTGCCTTGGACCGCCAGGAAATGGCCACCGAAAAACAGGCCGACGGCGGCACCCGTGACGTGCCCTACAGCGCCGTCCAATATGTGCGCCAAAACCTGGGCTTGCAAGTGTGCGCGATTGCCAATTTGGATGATTTGCTGGCCTACCTGCAAACCCAAAGCGGCGATGCGATGGGCGAACACCGCCAGCGGGTGCAGGCCTACCGGGCACGCTACGGCGTGGCCTAAAGACCTGATGGTCCTTAGCGCCTAAGCACTGTTTGCCATGGCTTCTGACTTTGGCTTCATAGAATACCTGTGTGACCAGCTGCAAGGCGCAGGCACCATCACCTACCGCAAAATGTTTGGCGAATACGCCCTGTATTGCGAAGGCAAGGTGGTTGGCCTAGCGGTCGGCAACAGCTTGTTTGTTAAACCCGCCCAAGCCACCGAGGCCCTGTACGGTGACGGCCCGCGCGGCGCGCCCTTTCCGGGCGCCAAAGCCTGGTACGCGGTGCAAGAGCGGGTGGACGACCGCCATTGGCTTTGCGCACTGGTGCGCGCCACCGAAGCGGCAATGCCCCTGCCGGGAC
>CANNEW010000312.1 GCA_947503685.1 Comamonadaceae bacterium
AAAGCTATGAACAAATGGGCTACAGCGCCGAGTCCGCCACCTGGCGTAATGCCTATTTAAGCGGTGCACAAGAGTTGCGCATTGGCGCACCGGCCAAAGGCATGTCCAAGGCGGGTGCCATCGACCTGTTGCTGCAAACGCCGATGGAGCGTTTTTTAGAAGCCATGGCTGCCAGCCTGGACGGCCCTGCGGCTGAGGGCAAAAACTACCGCATCAACCTGGTGCTGAGCGAACAGAAAGAAAGCTATGCCTTGTGGGTAGAGAACGCGGTATTGCATTTCAAACGCGGCCAGCACCCACAGGCCCATGCCACGTTGACATTGACCAAGCCCTTGTTCGTGAAAATCATCGCCGGTAGCGCAGGCATGCAGGACACTTTGCTCAGCGATGACCTGAAGGTAACTGGCAGCAAAGTGGACTTGCTGCGATTTTTCGGCTTGATAGAAAAAGCGGCGGGCACTTTCGGCATCGTGTCGCGTTAGTCGGAAAGTACGCATGCCGCTGGTCCTGTACGGCTCGACGATTTCCTACTTCACGGGCAAGCTTGAAGCGGCGCTGCGCTACAAAGAAATTGACTATCGCTTTGAGCCCATGCGCTCGCAAGCGCAGCGGGGCCTGATTCCGCAGGCTACCGGCGTGTTTCAGATGCCGGCTTTGCAGTTGGAAGACGGGCGCTGGTTGACGGACTCGACGCTGATCCTGCAGTGGCTGGACCAGGCTTACCCGGCATACCCGCTGCTGCCGCAGGACCCGGTGTTGCGCTTTGTTAGCTTGTTGCTGGAGGACTATGCGGATGAATGGTTGTGGCGCCCGGCCATGCATTACCGCTGGCACTACGCGCCCGATGCCGCGCGCCTAAGCCGCCACATCAGCGAAGAGTTGCTCTCGGATATGCCTGGCCCGTTGTGGCTGAAACAGTTTTTTGTACGCCAGCGCCAACGGCGTTTGTTTACCGTGGGTGACGGCGTTAGCGCACACACCCAAGCGCACGTTGAGGGCATTTACCTCAACGCCTTGGCCGCCTTGGAAGCCATGTTGGCCAACCGGCCTTTTATGCTGGGCGCGCGGCCCAGTTTGGTGGACATCGGCTTCTTCGGGCCTATGTTCCGCCACTTCAGCCAGGACCCGACAGCTGCCGCGCTCATGCAAGAGCGCGCCCCGCACACCCAAGCCTGGGTGGCCCGCATATGGGCCAGTCGCGGCAGCCAGCTGCAGGGCGATGTGGCGCCAATGCTGCCGCAAGACTTTGCGCCGCTGCTGCGCGATGCGGGGCAGGCCTACCTGCCCTATTTGCTTGCCAATGCGCAAGCCCTAGCCCAAGGCCACAAGCGTTTTGATGTGACCCTACAAGGCTGTGCCTACCGGCAAGTGCGCACCTCGCGCTACCGCTTGCTGTGTCTGGAAATGCTGCAATACCACTTTACGGCCTTAAGCAAAGCGCAGCATGCAGAATTGGAGAGCGTGTTGGGCAATAGCGCAATCACCTCAGCCTTGGGTGCCCAATTGCCTGCGCGCAGCGGTGTGAATGTCGTGACCCATTCGGCATTTGCGCCGGGCTTGCCTATGCTGGGTTTATAGGCCCCAGTCGTAGCCGATGCTAATCGGCGCGTGGTCCGAAAACCGCGTGTCTTTGTAAATGGAGTGGGTGCGCGCGCCTGCTGCTAGCGCAGGCGTTGCCAGGTGGTAGTCCAAACGCCAGCCCACGTTTTTTGCATAGGCCTGCCCCCGGTTACTCCACCAGGTATAGGCTGCATCCGTAGCGCTGGGTTCGAGTTGGCGATAGACATCTACCAGACCGCCTTCGCTGAGCAAGCGCGTCAACCAGGCGCGCTCTTCGGGCAGAAAACCGGAGTTCTTGCGGTTGCCTTTCCAGTTTTTCAAATCGATTTCCTGGTGCGCAATATTGATGTCGCCGCACAATACAAATTCGCGCGTGCGCTTGAGCTTTTGCAAGTGCGGGTACATGCCCTCCAGAAAACGGTATTTGGCTTCTTGCCGTTCTTCGCCCGAGGAGCCGCTGGGGAAGTAGCAGCTGATGATGGAGAGCTTACGCTTAGGGGTATCAAAGCGCAGTTCTACGTAGCGGCCCTCGGCGTCAAACTCTGCCGAGCCATAGCCCAGCCGTACATCGCTAGGTGCGTGGCGGGTGTATATGCCCACGCCAGAGTAACCTTTCTTCTGTGCAAAGTGAAAGTGCCCGGCCATACCGGCCAGGGTTTCAAACTGCCCCGCCACATCAGCCGCCTGGGCTTTCACTTCCTGCACGCACAGACAGTCCGCTTGCAAGCGGTGCAGCCAATCTTGCAGCCCTTTGCTGCTGGCCGAGCGTATGCCGTTGAGGTTCAGGCTGGTGAGTGTGAACAAGCGGTACTCCAGTGGGCGTTTTGAAAGTATGGAAGATAACGCATTGTCGGCCTCGCAAACCCAGTCGGTCTGTGCCATGATGGGTCTGAGATCGTTGGACGACTGTAAGGAGTTCGCATGGCTACCAAAGTCAATTTATTGCATCCGTCCACCGGCATGATGAAGCCGGGCTATTTCGGGTTTAGCTGGACGTATTTGTTTTTCGGCGCATTCGTCCCCTTGTTTCGAGGCGAACTGGGCGTCGCCGCATTGCATTTTTTGTTTTCGTTTATCACCATAGGGCTGTGGCAATTTATTGCTGCATTTCTCTACAACAAACAATATATGACCCGCATGCTGGAAAAGGGCTACCAATTGCACGATGACGAAGCGCGCATGGACGAAGCCCGCGCCAGTCTGGACATCGTCAAGCTATAGCCCTCACATAGCCCGAAGCGCCTCAGCCCCGCGTTGTCTGCAACATGCCCCGGTAAATTTCTTCGTCGCCCACCACGCCGACAAAGCGGCCGGCTTCGCACAGCAGCACCGGGCGGCCGGTGGCGTGGCGGATATGGATGATGTGTTCGAGCAACATATCCGGGCTGGCCATGGCGATGCTGCGCCCGTCCAGGCCCGCTTGCACGATGTCCATCTGTGGCTG